>CAMXXM010000034.1 GCA_947253195.1 uncultured Porphyromonas sp. | reverse complement strand
GAGCTCAAGAGGATGCCTGATTTTGCCGTCTACTCATGGGGCATATCTAATACCGATAAAAGAAATCTCTAATACCGATATTAGATTTCTCTAATACCGATATTAGTCTTCTCTAATATCGGTATTAGCGTTGCCCGAGAAAGCTCGCCTATTTTCCCTGCCACCTCTCTGAGCCATACGAGCCCCCCCACCCCACATATTTTCATCTACGAGTACGCTCCTCAGCATACGACAGAAGCCCTGCCGGAGGGTCTCCGACAGGGCTTCCTGAGGTATGTGGGTGTGTGAGGTTACTTCATCTCGGAGCGAAGTACCTCGACGGCGCGCTTGAGCTGGGTGTCACGTCCCTGCAGAGCCTCCGTGAAGTCCATGGGCTGCTTGACGTCCGGCTCTACCTGATGGTTCTCGAGGTAGTAGCCCTCCTTCGTCATATAGCCGATGGCGGGTACGCCGAAGTAGATGGCGGGGTTCTGGAGGGTGATCCAATTGACGCTCGACATCGTCCCAGGTACCGGCATGCCGACGATCTTACCGATCTTCATCGTCTGGTAGACCCAGGGAGTGCCGTGGGCATTGGAGTAGTCGGCCTCGCAGGTGACCATGACGCTCGGCTTGGTCCAGCGACGCGAGGGCATGGGGCAGTAGTCGCGCCCCTTCGTCATCTGCTCCAGATACTTGGTCCCGGTAAAGAGTACCTCGATGTCCTCGTGGAGGCGACCACCGCCGTTGTTGCGGATGTCGATCACGATGCCGTCGCAATTGTAGTACTTACCGAGCGCATCAGAGTAGACCTTGCGGAAGCTCTCGTCGTCCATCGATGGGATGTGGACGTACCCGAGCTTGCCCTGAGAGAGCGTCTTCACCTCATCGGCACGCTGAGCCACCCACCGCTTGTAGAGCAGGTCGCTAAGCTTGCCGGAGGAGATGGGCTTGATCGTCTCCTCCCAGCGTGCGCCGCTCTCCGGGCAGTAGAGGGAGATGAGGGTCTCGCGCCCGGCCTTGCCGCTCAGGAGGGGGAAGAAGTCGGTCTTCGCTCCGATCTCCTCGCCGTCGATGGCGGTGATGTAGTCACCGGCCTCGACCTTGGAGCGGAAGGTGTCGAAGGGACCGTCGATGACCACCTCGTCGATCTTGAGTCCCTTGTCGGAGGGCGTCCAGTCGAGGAAGAGTCCCAGCTCGGCCGTGGCGGGACCGCTGACAGGACCTCTGTAGCCGCTGCCGGTGTGGGAGACATTCAGCTCACCGAGGAGCTCGGAGAGCATCTCGGAGAAGTCCTGATCATTGGTGATGTAGGGGAGGAACTTCTCGTAGTGGTCGGTCAGCTTGGGCCAGTTGGCGCCGTTGATATTGGTGATGTCCTCGTAGAAGATCCGCTCGCCCTCCTCGCGACGGACGTAGTCATACTCATACCGGCGCTCGTCTGCGGGACGGAGCTTCATGCGTGCGTCAAAGGAGACGGACTCCACTTTTTCGCCCGGGAGGGACATCTTCTTCATATCCCTTGAGCCGATCATGAAGATCTTGTCGCCCTTGCGGTCGGGCATAAAGTTGTAGTAGGGGCCATCAAGCTTCTTGAGCAACTCTACGTCGCCCTTGCGGAGATCCTTCTTCCAGAGGTCGTATCCGCCCTCAAAGGCAGACATATAGTACAGTGTCTCTCCGTCAGAGGTGATGAAGGCGTCACCAAGCTCAGAGGAGACGGGCGTGAGGCGCAGGATGCGGTGGTCGATATTCTCGAGCTCGACAAGGATGTCCTTCGTGCTGTCGGCTTTCTTGTCGTCCTCCTTGTCGGCTTTCTTGTCGTCCTTCTTCGCCTGCTCTTTCTCCTGCTCCTTAGCCTTCTTCTCCGCCTCGGAGAGGAGCTTGTACTCCTCCTCGTTGAGGACGAACTTGTCGTAGCTCTCGCGATTGAGGAAGACGATCATCACGTCATTCATCGAGCCCCATGAGGCGTGGTTGCGCATACCATACTGCTCGGAGGTGTAGATGATCGCATTGCCGTCCATCACGAAGCGGGGACTCATGGCGAAGTAGCCGGACTGCGTGAGGTTGTGGATCACCGGCTTAGCCTCGGTCGCACTGACGAGGGCGACGTCGTAGTAGGGGTTATGCCCATTGTCGACGATGCTCATGGCGATCCACTTGCTGTCGGGCGACCAGGTGAAGTCGATCTGTCCGTCGCGCTCCACCTGATACCGTCCGTCGGTGATCTCGCGCTCCTTCTTCGTCTCGGTATTGTAGATCACGAGGCGGCTGCGATCCTTGAGGTAGGCGAGGTCCTTGCCGTTGGGGGCGAATTGGGGGCAGGTCTTCTCCGACTTGTCACCGGGGATGAGGAGTTTCTCGTCGATCAGCGTGCTGTGGGGGAAGTCAGGGTCGTCACTCCGCTTGATCGTGGCGACGTAGAGGTCGCTCTTGCCATTGCGCTCGCTCGCATAGACGATCGTGCGATCGTCGCCAAAGGTAACACTACTCTCAGCAGCGGGGGTATTGGTGATGCGCTTAGTGGTGGTGTAGTCGGCGGAGGTGACGAAGACCTCACCGCGGATGACGAAGGCGACCTGCTTGCCGTCAGGGGAGATGGAGGCGGAGGTGATGCCTGAGCGGAGTGCAATCTCCTGCTCGGCCTCCTCGACGTAGTCGCTGAGGATGCTCACCTGTACGCGCTGCGGCTGACCGCCTGCCCTCATCGTGTAGATCTCGCCGTCGTACCCGTAGCAGAGAGTACCGTCAGCAGCAGAGGAGAGGAAGCGTACCGGGTGATCGGTGTAGGAGGTGAGCTGCTTGACCTCCTTGCCGTCAACTGTGGAGGAGAAGACGTTGAAGCAGCTCTTCACACCGCGCTCGCTGAGGAAGTAGAGCGTCCGGCCGTCAGCCGAGAGGACCGGGTTGCGATCCTCTCCCGCCCAAGTGATCACAGGAGCATAGGTGCGGGTCTTGAAGTCAAAGCGGATGATGTCCCTCGTAACAGAGGAGGTGTGGTGCTTCCGCCACTCGTTCTCCATCCCCTTGAGATCCTCGTAGATCAGACCGGAGCAGTCAGGAAGGAGTACGCCGGAGGAGAGCGGTGTGGGCATCACCAGCTTGGTCCGTCCCCCCTCGGCGGGGATACGGTAGAGCTCATTGTAGTACCGGGCGGGGAAGAGTGCACTCGCTGCGGGATCCTGGATATGGGCGGCATAGAGGATCTCCTTGCCGTCAGTACTCCACGCTATCGGTGTCTCGGAGGTGCTGTGCGTCGTGACACGCTTCGCCTGACCACCACGGGCATCCATGACGTAGATGTCCTCACGGCCGTCGGTGCGTGTGCTGACGAAAGCGAGCTTGGAGCCGTCGGGGCTCCACATGGGTCTGTAGTCATACCCCTCTGATGTGGTGAGGCGCCGTGCCGTGCCGCCCTGCGTGGCGACGCTGAAGAGATCCCCCTGGTAGGAGAAAGCGATCTCCTTGCCATCGGGCGAGATGGCGGGATAGCGCATCCAGAGAGGTCTCTGCTCCTGAGCGGAGAGCATAGTCGCTGCTGTGAGGGCAACGCTTACCGTCAGGATGATCTTCCTAAGATTCATTTTGGTTATAGTTAAGTGGTTTGATGAATGTTGCATCGGGTGTTAACTCCGTCTCCCCCTCTGTCTTTCGCAAAATTAGTCAATTTATGGCAATGTCTCGCGGCTGATGGGATAGAACATCGGTATGTCAGCCAAAACCCTTTAGCCAAGTCCAAGTCTCCTCCATAATCAACTGCCAAGTGGTGTGAAATGGGTATTTTTGTTTAGGGGAGCAGTGTGTGTAAGAGTCTGTAGTTCGAGATAATTTGTTGGAGAAAAAGAAACTGGTATCATGAAGCAAGCGGAGGAAAATCAGATCATCATCTACAATACCGATGATGGCAAAGCAAGAGTGACCCTCTATGCCAAGGATGGTAACATCTGGATGAACCAAAACCAGATGGCAGAACTTTTTGCCACCTCAAAGCAATCCATAAGCTACCACATAACAAACATACTGGAAGAGAGTGAGTTAGACGAGAAATCAGTTGTCAAAGATTATTTGACAACTGCCGCCGACGGCAAGAATTATCAGACAACTTTCTATGCTCTTGATATGGTATTAGCCATAGGATTCCGAGTGTGGAGATAAGGTATCGCAAATGATCTCGCGACCCCGCCAGGGTGTCGCACTGATTACTTGACTCCCTGATAAGTGCGACATCCTGGCGGGGTCGTATATCTTTCCCGGGATCCTCTTTTCCTACAGTCTTCAGCACTTTGTGCCTCGACATGTGGGCTAAAGAGCGATGATCCCTCCGGGGCTTCGCCCCCTGCGGGATCGACTGACGATATTATCCAGAGAAGGATCAGTCAAAGGCATGGCACAGCGACAGAGATTGCCACTTCTTAGTTGTGAAGCTGAAATCCGTCACCCCTGCCAAATATTAGACTAACTAATAATATGTTTTTGTTACATTTACGATGCCATATACAACCCAAGGAGATAGGTCAGAGCGATAAAATGGTAACGATACATTCAGAGTTTGAGGGTCCAGACTTCTTTTGGAAAAACTTTAGATTAGGAACTGAGTTGCACGTTTCTGGAGCTTTTTTATACGATGCACTGTTGCTCCTAGATAAAATGGAGCATTTTAATCATGAAGACGAGTGTTTTACATTTTTGTACTATACTGCTGTTGGGATTGAGCGACTGGAAAAAATAGCTATTATTCTACTGGAACACAACCCTCAAACTGACCAAGAAAAATTTGAAAAGTCACTTATCACGCATAACCACTTAGAGCTTATAAACAGGATAAAAAGACAATCGACCTTAAAGCTTGGCAAGGTCCATAATAAATTCCTGCAGTTATTATCGGATTTCTACAAAACATATAGGTATGACAGATATAATCTATCATCTGTATTTCATCCAAATCAGGATAAAACTAAGCTGACCCAATTTATTTGCGACGAACTTCAAACCAAGGACAATGATTGTTCATTCTTTACGTCTGAAATTATAATAGACACAAGAATAAGACACTTTATAGGGAAGACTATAAGCAAGATTTCAACCCAACTGTTCGAGATTATAGAAGAGCAAGCGCATAATCTACGCTTGTGCACATATGAGATTCGTTATGAATCCAAAGCCTTCAAAATCTTCGTGTCAAAAGAATATTCATTTGACGACGAGAGACAATGTCAAAAAGAAGTCCTAGTATATCTAATGAACGAAAAGAACTCTGAGGACGTGTTTACACGCTATGTAAATTCAATAAAACCATTGAACTTAGAAGGTGAAGAGAATAATACTTATGCTCGATTTTTGTTTGATTTCAGTAAAGAAACGATTGTTACAGATGAGATTAGCCAAATCTATGAAGACAACGAGTACGGCAAAGACCGGACTGAAGCTATATCATTGATAGGGGAAGATATTTCTTTTGAAGGATTTGTGTGTTTGGATGATGAAGATGAACCAGATGAATAATGTATATACATCCATCGCAAAATAGTTGTATCGCTGACCCCGTACTATTGTATTTCAAATAATGCTCGAAGAATATCATTTGATGTGTATGCCGAAAGAACTACTCTGGATTAACGAGTCTTACACTCAAAGAAGCCATCACCTTATTGCCAGCCAACATTACGGGTACTTCCCCTGCTCTGAACAAAGTCACCCCCTCGCCTACTCGATAATAGCACGCTGTAAAGAGGTGTGGTAGCACTCCCTTTCCTACGTTTACCACATCTTACAGTCATCTTTTCCCAACAAGCTACTATTGTGTAGGAGAGCGGCTGTATTGGTAAGTTTGTAGGTGGGGAGGGTAACCACTGAATACCCAACGGGAAAAGAGATAACTATGGCGGTAAAGAAGTCTGCAATATATAGCGCGCTGTGGAAGAGCTGTGACGAATTGAGGGGGAGTATGGATGCATCGCAATACAAGGACTATGTATTGGTGATGCTCTTCTGGAAATACATTAGCGATAAGCAGAAAAGTGATCCCTACGCCATAAAGGTACCCAAGGGGTGTAGCTTTGATGACATCGCTAAGCTTAAGAATCAAGTAGGTATCGGTGATCAGCTCAATAAGAAGCTCGAGGAGATCGCCAAGGTGTACCACCTCGGGATCGGCTTCTTTAGCAATGCGGACTTTAATAATGAGGATAAGCTGGGTAAGGGGAAGGACCTCGTAGATACCGCGAGCAATCTGATCGGGATCTTTCAGAAGCCCGAGCTTGACTTCAGTAGCAATCGTGCAGCAGATGACGACCTGATTGGCGATGCATACGAGTATCTGATGCGTAACTTTGCCACACAGAGTGGTAAGTCCAAGGGACAGTTTTACACCCCGGCAGAGGCGAGCCGTCTCGCAGCTAAGCTCCTCAATATTGAGGCGGACACCAGGCGACTCATCACCATTTACGATATGGCGGCGGGCAGCGGATCCCTACTCCTGAGAGCCGCTGATGAGTCGCGAGCAGGCATGACGGCACTCTACGGGCAGGAAAAAGACCTCTCCACGCTCAATATGGCCAAGATGAACATGATCATCCACGGCATGGATAATTACGACCTGAGGCTGGGAGATACGCTCAATGCACCACACCACCTTGAGGACAGTAATACCCGAGACGGATTCGACTACTGTGTCGCCAATCCTCCATTCTCGGTCAAGGGGTGGCAAAAGTCGGCACAGGACGATGACCTCTTTGGTCGCTGGAGCAAAAATGATGAGAAAATAGGACTGCCTCCTAATGGCAATGGTGACTACGCCTTCCTGCTACACCTGATCCGCTCCACAGCGCCCAATGGCAAGGCTGCATGCTTCCTCCCTCACGGTGTGCTCTTCAGAGGTGGAGAGGAGGCCAAGATTCGTCAAAACATCATCAACAACCACTACATATCAGGCATCATCGGACTGCCTCCCAATATCTTCTATGGCACCGGGATCTCTGCCTGCATCATCGTCATCGACAAGTCGATGACTAAGGAGTCTAAGGGCATCTATATGGTAGATGCCAAGGATGGCTTTCGTAAGGACGGGGCCAAGAATCGACTCCGAGAAGAGGATATCCGCAGGATCATTGATGTGTGGCGTACCAAGGAGGATGTACCACACTTCTCACGTATGGTGAGCTATGAGGAGATAGCCGATCAAGAGTACAACCTTAATATCACGCGCTACATCACTCCCCGAGAGAGCGATGTGCCACATGACCTTTACGCTCATCTGCATGGCGGCATCCCGGAGGCTGACCTTACTGTGCTGGAGCGGCTGTGGGAGGTGTGTCCCACGCTGTACGACAGATTGCTTCAGCCTGCAGCTGTAGAGGGCTATGTAGAGCCCACGCTATTGGCAAGCGAGGACATAGAGAGGACCATCACTACGGACAGCTCCTACAAGGCTCAGGAGGCTCGCTACGCGACTGCCTTTGACGAGTGGAAAGACGTGCTCAAGAAGTTAATGACGGAGATAAAGCAAGGGTGTATGCCCAAGGAGATTATCTCACAGCTTAGCGACTCGATCCTTGAGACTTTCCAAGTACGTCCCACGCTTGTGGATCCCTACGAGGTGTACGAGGCGCTGATGGAATACTGGGCGGAGACGATGCAGGATGATCTCTACCTGATTAGTCGTGATGGCTGGAAAGTCTCGGCAGAGGTGCCACTCGGCAAGAATAACACCCCCCGCAAGACCTATACCTACGACCAGCTGGAGTGTGACCTATTGCCGACCCCTGTGGTGGCAAGAGTGTTTTTCCCGCAATTACTCAAGAAGATAGAGGAGGCAGAGCGACAGATAGGTGAGAAAGAGGAGGAGATATCCCAATTGATTGCTGAGGATGAGGAGCTATTTGCCCGTGCACTCAATGACAAAGATCAAGTGGTAGAGAAAAACGTCCGTGCACTCTATAAGGAGGGATCAAAGAAGGGGATGGAGAAGGAGCAGACTCCGGAGGAGCTGAAGGCGTGGAAACGATATATTGCACTGGCTGACAAGAAGAAAAAGTATAATGATGCGCTAAAGGCGACGATAAAAGAACTTACCCGGGAGATTGAGACTCTCTATCCTGAGCTCTCGGAGCCACAAGTGCGGGATATGGTGCTGCACCACAAGTGGCTGGCGGAGATCAGGAATAGACTGGACTCGCTGATGGACTCAAGCCTCCAGAGTGCGATCGCAAAGCTGCATGAGCTATCTGACCGATACAGGAGTACCCTGCCCGAGCTGGAGAAAGCCGTGGAGAGGTCCCAGCAGACTGTACTTGATGACTTAAGGAAATTGGGCTTTGACATCTAAGGCTATGGCACGAAAAGAGACCAACTTTAAGCAGACCGACATAGGGCTTATACCACACGACTGGGAGGCTGTTAGACTAGGAGATGTATACGATACGACTTCAGGTGGAACACCATCTAGATCTGTAAGAGAGTATTGGGAAAATGGGAAAATAAAATGGGTTACAACCGGTGAGCTGTTAGATGGTTATATAACAGATACAAACGAATCTATAACAGAATTAGGACTACAGAACTCATCTGCCAAGGTTTTTCCTATAGGAACATTACTGTTGGCTATGTATGGAGCAACAATAGGAAAACTTGGCATTTTAGATTGTTCTGCAGCAACAAATCAAGCTTGTTGTGCGATTTTATCAAAACAAGATTCACACATATTATATCTTTTCTATTATTTGCAGTGTTATCGTGATGAGATAGTAGCTTTAGGGCGTGGTGCAGGACAACCCAATATCAGCCAAGAAATTGTACGGAATCAAATAATTCCACAGCCTCCTATTGAGGAGCAAAAGCGGATAGCGGAAGTTCTAAGCCATTTTGACGAGCATATTGATAACCTTGCTGCTCTATTGGAGAAGAGAAAGCAGGTCAAGGCTGCCACTATGCAAGCCCTTCTCTCTGGTACTACTCGCCTCCCCGGCTTCACCGCCCCTTGGAAAAAAAGAACAATTGAACAAATTAGTAATAGATACGATAACCTTCGTGTTCCAGTAGCCGAAAACCTAAGAGTTAAGGGATCCACACCTTATTATGGAGCAAACGGCATTCAAGGTTATGTTCAAGGCTACACACATGATGGAGAATATGTATTGATTGCAGAAGACGGAGCAAATGATTTATCAAATTATCCAACTCAGTATATTATGGGGAAAATATGGGTTAATAATCATGCTCATGTCTTGCAAGGCAAGTTTGGTCAGTGCAGTACCTGCTTCTTATCTTATGCACTGAAGACTCCAAATTACAAAGAAATTGTTGTAGGAGGTGAACGAGCAAAGTTGAATGCAAAAAACTTAATGGAAATAGAACTGTTCATTCCAACTAAATTGGAGGAGCAGTCAGCCATTGCATCTGTGCTCTCTAACATGGATCGGGGGATTGAGGCACTGGAAGAGCAGATAGAGAAGTACCGGCAGATGAAAGAAGGAGCCATGGAGGAGTTACTAACGGGTAAGGTGCGTCTAATATGAAGAGAATCATTGAACCTGAGCGAGTGTCGCAGGAGCAGGTGAAGCAGATCACTGCTCAATATCTACCCGGGGTGAAGTATATCGGAGACCTCGGTGGGGTGGAGAATGGAAATATCCGCGAGGAGGTGCTGAAGCAGTGGATTGTATCTCATCAGGAGAAGAGCCAAGAGACTGCTGAGCGAGCCATCAAAGAGCTGAAAAAAGAGGCTTGCGGCTGTGATCGATGGGAAAACCTGAAGGATGCCGGTGAGGCGGTCTATAATTTGCTCCGATATGGGACCTCGGTGTATGGCGGAGCAGGTAAGCAGAGTGAGCGGGTGGAGTACAT
>CAMXXM010000033.1 GCA_947253195.1 uncultured Porphyromonas sp. | reverse complement strand
ACGCCGGTTGCTGATGCCGATGGCCTTTGCCTGCAGCATCTCGGGGATGATGACGATGATCGGGACGCCACCCACACTGATCGTCCACAACGCCCTGATCGAGTCGGGGAGAGAGGGGCTGCAATTCTTCACCACCCTGCCTGTCGGGCTGATCATCCTCCTGCTCTGCGGGGCTCTCCTTTGGCCACTCTCCAAGGTACTGAGCAGGAGCAGCGATGGTCATGCGACCGGGCGACGGCTGCGCAAGAGTCCGGAGCAACTGAGCAATCAGTACAACCTCCTGGAGGATCTCTATCGACTGAGGATCGAGGAGGGCAGTATCCTGAGAGGAAAGTCCCTCTCGGAGGTGGATCTGACGGGTCGCTTCCACTGCAGCGTGATTGGAGTGAAGGGGGTCCACATAGGTGCCCGCGCCACGGTGCCTACAGCGGAGACCACCCTCGAGAGAGGCTTTGTACTCCACGTAAGCGGGGCATACGAGGACGTCCGGCGACTGGCAGACGAGACAGGTCTCACCTTCCTCGATGAGGAGAGACCCTTCTCGGGACAGCTCTCCTTCAGCGAGTATGGGCTCGCCGAGGTGGTGGTAAAGCACAGCTCCCGCCTTATCGGCATGCAGATCAGCGAGACGAAGCTCCGGCAAAACTATGGCATAAGCGTCGTCGGGCTGCAGCGACACAGCTCCTACATCACGCAGAGGCTCTCCCGAGTGAGGATCCACGAGGGAGATATGATGCTGGTGCAGGGTACATGGGAGGACATTGAGCGGATGGGGAGCCAGGAGCCGGACCTGATCGTGCTGGGGGAGCCCTCAGCGGAGGCCTCCAAGGCAATCATCAGCGAGCGCGGACCGCTGGCAGCGGTGATCATCCTGCTGATGATCCTGGCTATGATCTTCGAGTGGCTTCCACCGGTGATCGCAGTCCTCCTTGCCGATGCGCTGCTGATCCTTTCCCGATGCTTCCGTAGCGCCAAGGATGCTGTCAGCACCATCAGCTGGGAGAGTGTGATCCTTTTCGCCTGCATGATGTCGCTCGCCACCGCAATGGACAATACCGGTCTCTCCTCGGTGATCTCGGGCGGTATCGTCAGCGGGCTGGGTGACTACGGACCCTACGCTGTCCTCGGCGGGATCATGCTGGGTACGCAGCTACTGTCGATGTTCATCAGCAACACCGCCACGGCGGTCCTCTTTGCCCCCATTGCCCTCCAGGCTGCGACCGGGCTGGGGGTGGATCCCCTACCATTCATGATCGGCGTCACCGTCTCGGCAAGTATGTGCTTTATGAGCCCCATATCCACGACGCCCAACGCCATGGTCATGAGTGTCGGGCGGTATAGCTTCATGGACTATGTGAGGGTGGGACTCCCACTCCAGATCATCGTCATCGGAGCGATGATCTGGCTCATCCCGATGATTTACCCGCTGTGAGAGCATCTGGAATAGGTTGAGTACCTTTGTGGAAAACCAAGAATAATCACTACCACGTGGTAAAAGATACACGATGATACAGGTCCTTATCATTCTAATAATAACGGCGGGACTGCTGGTATGGGGGCGGATCCGATCGGATGTGGTGGCGCTCTGCTCCATGGTGGCACTCGTATTGTCAGGAGTGATCACTCCGGAGGAGGGCTTGGCGGGATTCTCCAATTCGGTCGTCATCATGATCGCCGGGCTCTTTATCGTCGGGGGTGCCATCACCCAGACCGGTCTCGCCCGACTGATCAGCAATAAGGTACTCTCCCTTGCCAGGGAGAGTGAGCTGAGGCTCTTCTACCTCGTCATCCTCGTGACGATCATCGTGGGACTCTTCGTCAGCAACACCGGCACCGTCGCCATACTTATGCCTATCGTGGTGACGATAGCCTCGCAATCGGGCGTGGATGCACGCCGGTTGCTGATGCCGATGGCCTTTGCCTGCAGCATCTCGGGGATGATGACGCTGATCGGCACACCGCCTACGCTTATCGTACACAATTCTCTCATAGAGTCGGGGCACGAGGGGCTGCACTTCTTCACCACGCTGCCGGTGGGGCTGGTGATCCTCCTGATCTGCGGGACACTCCTGCGACCGCTCTCCAAGCTGCTCGCTCGCAGCGGGGAGACAGCGATGGACACCAAGCGGATGCGGAAGAGCCCGGAGCAGCTCAGCCGGCAGTACAATCTCCTCGAGGATCTCTACCGACTGCGGATCGAGGAGGGGAGTTTCCTGAGGAAAAAGACGCTTGCCGAGCTGGACCTGACGGGACGCTTCCACTGTAGCGTGATCGGTGTGAAGGGGGTCCACCTCGGAGCTCGTGCCACGGTGCCTACGGCAGAGACGATGCTGCATCGGGGCTTTGTACTCCACGTGAGCGGTGCGTATGAGGATGTGCAGAAGCTGGCCGAGGAGGCCTGCCTCACCTTCCTCGACGATGAGCAGGAGGGGCAGCGTACCTTCTCGGGACGGCTCTCCTTCAGTGAGTACGGCCTTGCCGAGGTGGTCGTGAAGCATGGCTCCCGCCTGGTCGGCAGACGTATCAGCGACACCGGCTTACGCCGGACCTATGGGATCAGCGTCGTCGGGCTGCAGCGAAATCGCTCCTACATCACCCACAGACTCTCCCGTGCCACACTGCAGGAGGGAGATATGCTCTTGGTGCAGGGGACATGGGAGGACATAGAGCGTCTGGGAGGTCAGGAGGCCGACCTGATCCTCCTCGGAGAGCCGGCGACAGAGGCCTCCAAGGCGATCATCAGCGAGCGGGGTCCGGTGGCGGCGGTGATCATCTTCCTGATGATACTGGCGATGATATTTGATTGGCTTCCTCCCGTGATGGCGGTACTGGTCGCCGACATCCTGCTGATCCTGACCCGCTGCTTCCGGAGCGTCAAGGACGCCATCGGGACGATAAGCTGGGAGAGCGTCATCCTCTTTGCCGCCATGATACCGCTGGCTACGGCGATGGACAATACCGGCCTCTCCACCATGATCTCGGGAGGCATAGTAAGCGGCCTCGGGACCTATGGTCCCTATGCGGTGCTGGCAGGGATCATACTCGGTACACAGCTGCTGACGACGTTTATCAGCAATACAGCGACAGCGGTACTCTTTGCGCCTATCGCTCTGCAGGCAGCCTCGGCTCTTGGGGTGAGTCCGGTTCCCTTCATGATCGGCGTCTCCGTAGCGGCAAGTATGTGCTTTATGAGCCCCTTCGCCACCCCGCCCAATGCCATGGTGATGAGCGTCGGGAAGTACAGCTTCATGGACTACGTGCGGGTAGGTCTGCCCCTCCAGGTGATCGTCATAGCAGCCATGGTCTGGCTCCTGCCGCTCTTTTACCCTCTGTAAAGGTCGTAGAGGAAGAGCAAAAATCGGGAGAATTTTCGTATCTTTATCGCTACGAGTACTAAGCAAAGCGAATTTATGTCAGAGCGTAAAGATATAGAGGTACCTGTCAGGGAGTTACCGATCGACGGACTCACACCGGAGGATCAGGAGCTTGTGGCTAAGGCGAAGGAGATCGTCTCCGGAGCCTATGCCCCCTACTCCCACTTCCACGTCGCTGCCGCCCTCCGTCTGGAGAGCGGACGGATCGTCCTTGGGACCAATCAGGAGAACGCCTCCTACCCCCTCGGACTATGCGCCGAGCGGACCGCCCTCTTCCAGTCGGGCGCCCTCTATCCCGATGATCCCGTCACCTCGCTCGTGATCGTGGGTGCACGGGAGGATGGCACGGTCATCAAGACCTGCGCTCCGTGCGGTGGTTGCCGCCAGGTGATGCTGGAGATGGCTGACCGCCATCACCACCCCTTCCCCGTGATCCTTGCAGGACCGGAGTCGGCACTTGTGGTCGAGGACTGTCGCGACCTACTGCCAATCAACTTTGACGCCTCCTCTCTGTAATCAACGATGAGTGACTTTGTTGTATCGGCACTGAAGTATCGCCCCTCCACCTTCAGAGACGTGGTGGGGCAGGAGGCGCTGACCACCACGCTCCTCAATGCGATCAAGGAGGATAAGCTCAGCCACGCCTACCTCTTCTGCGGTCCACGAGGTGTGGGCAAGACCTCTTGCGCCCGCATCTTTGCCAAGACCATCAACTGCGAGCATCGCACGCCGGAGGGCGAGGCGTGTAATGAGTGCAGCGAGTGCATCGCCGCCAATGAGCAGCGGTCGTACAATATCTTTGAGCTCGACGCGGCATCCAACAACTCCGTCGACGACATCCGCAACCTCATCGATCAGGTCTACATCGCCCCTACGACAGGGAAGTATCGGGTATACATCATCGACGAGGTGCATATGCTCTCCTCCAGTGCCTTCAATGCTTTCCTGAAGACGCTCGAGGAACCGCCGGCGCATGCCATCTTTATCCTCGCCACCACAGAGAAGCAGAAGGTCCTCCCTACCATCATCTCACGCTGTCAGGTCTACGACTTCCGTCGGATCACCTCCGATGACATTGCCAGACACCTGGAGTATGTGGCTCAGGATAAGGGGATCAAGGCGGATAAGGAGGCACTCCAGCTGATCGCACTCAGCGCTGACGGCGGGATGCGCGATGCGCTGAGTATGTTTGACCAAATCGCCGGCTTTGGCAATGGCTCGGTCACGGTCGAGGGGGTGCGGAAAAACCTAAGTCTCCTCGATGAGGACGGCTACTTCTCACTCCTCGACTACATCACCCGAGGCAATCACAATAAGGTGCTCCAGCTGGTGGACAACTTCCTCCGCCGTGGCTACGACACAGACGTGGTGATGAGGGGATTCTCCAATTTCCTCCGCAATCTCCTCGTGGCTCGGACCAAGGATACCATCGCCCTCGTGGAGGCTCCGGAGTCGATCAAGGAGCGACTAAGCAAGGTGAGTACTGCCCTAAAGCCGGGACTGATCTGGAATTACCTGAAGATCTCTACCGCCTTTGGCTCCAAGTACAAGAGCAGCAGCGAGCGAAGGCTCGCCCTCGAGGTGGCTCTCCTCCATATGTGTGAGCTCTCACCGACAAGCGAGCTAAAGTCTCCGGCTGAGGTGGCTGAGAGCACCACCCCACCTAAGCAGGCTCAAGCCGCTCCCGCATCGGCACAGAGTCAGCCTACTACCCCGCAGCCTCAGCAGGCAGCACCTCAGCAGGCAGTACCTCAGCAGGCGGCACCCCGGCAGAGCGCAGGGCAACCGCAGTGGGGTGCTCCGCAACAGACACAGCAGCCAGCGCCTCAGCAGGTACCACCTTACCACCAGCCGAGCGGGACCGCTTCTCAGCAGAGCGCGCAGAGCCGCTATGGCTTCTCGCTCTCCACGGGGCGGCGCACCGCAGACCAGGGACAGCAGACAGTCGCTCCATCGGCTAATCAACCCAAGAGAAACAATCCCTTTACTGAGGAGCAACTCAAGGGAGCGTGGACGACCTACCGACATCAGCCCCACGTGGATCGTCTGATCGCCGGTGCGATGAAGGATCACCCACCAGTCTTCACGCCCCCCTACTCACTGGAGATGAAGGTCTTCAGCGAGACGGAGAAAGCGGAGATGGAGAAGGTCTCGGATCAGCTGCTTCAGTACCTCAGAGACAGTCTCAGCAATGACTTCCTGACGATCTCCTTCCCCGTGGTCAACGACCCGAGGGAGCTGGGACCGACGACACCGGCCGAGAAGTATGACTACTTCGTCAAGAAAAATAAGTGGGTCGAGCGACTGGCAGAGGATCTCGACCTGAAGCCCTACAGCTAAGTATATCATTCAACCACATTTTAGTTTTTCAAACCACTAATTTTATCACAGCATGAAAAGAACTCTTTCTTATCTACTGATGAGTCTTGCCGTTGCAGGGACCTTTACCCTCACGGCTGCAGCACAGACGTCTGATCAGAAGTCTGACGAGTATGTCTTCACGACCGTGAAGGCATGCGAGATCACCCCGGTACAGGATCAGGCATCCACCGGTACCTGCTGGTCCTTCAGCACCCACTCCTTCCTCGAGGCAGAGTCCATCCGTCAGGGTGGTCCCAAGCTGGTCACCGCACCTATGTACACCGCCTCTATGTCCTATAAGGATAAGGCGCGTGACTATGTGCGCTACCATGGCAACCAGAACTTTGCCGAGGGCGGAAGCTTCTACGATGTCATCTACGCCGTGCAGCACTACGGCATCATCCCGATGTCTGAGATGCAGGGACTCAACTACGGCACCAAGCGCCACAACCACCAAGAGCTCTACGCCATCACCAAGGGATTCCTTGATGGTCTGCTGAAGAATATGGATCGCCGTGGGACTCTCTCTCCCGTGTGGACGAAGGCCTACGACGGTATCATCGACACCTACCTTGGCGTGGCACCCAAGACCTTCACTGTAGATGGTAAGACCTATACCCCGGAGAGCCTACGCAAGGCCATGAAGATCGATGCGAACAACTACGTATCCCTCACCTCTTACATGAGCCAGCCACTCTACGAGCCCTATATCATCCCGATCCCCGACAACTGGCGTCACAGCGCCAGCTACAACGTCACCCTCGACGAGCTGATGGAGACGATCGACAATGCGATCAATAATGGCTTCACCATCGCCTGGGGTACGGACGTGAGCGAGCCCGGATTTACCCGCGACGGTCTCGGCATCCTCGCCAACCTCGACCTGCCGGAGAATGCAGGCTCCGACCAGGAGCGTTGGGTAGGTGCCTCTGACAACCAGCGTCACCGTATGGTGATGGAGCGCATCTCCAAGCCCGGCATCAAGGAGATCGAGGTGACCCCCGAGTATCGCCAGCAGGGCTTCGACACCCTCGAGCTGACCGACGACCACGGCATGCTGATCTATGGTATCGCCAAGGATCAGAATGGTAAGAAATTCTATATGGTCAAGAACTCCTGGGGTGAGACCGGCAAGTACAAGGGCATCTGGTACGTTACCCCTGCCTTTGTAGCCGGCAAGACGATGAATATCGCCATCCACAAGGACGCTCTCCCCAAGGCCCTTCGCGCTAAGCTCGGCCTCTGATAGCTTCACATAGCCTCCTCTCTCAGGAGGCATACTAATAGTGGGCGGTGCAGAAACGTTTCTGCACCGCCCACTGCATTTAGGTAAAAGGGGACTACTCCGTCAGCAGAGCCTTGATGTCCACCTTCTGCTTTGTGCCGAGCCTCTGTCGGGCGTGGAAAGCCTTGTAGAGCGCCGGCACGACAATCAGCGTCAGAAGGGTAGAGAGAGCCATACCACCGATGATCACCCATGCCATACCGGTCCGGAGCTCAGCGCCTGAGCCATGCGAGAGGGCAACTGGGAGCATACCGATGATGGTCGAGAGGGCGGTCATCAGGATCGGACGCGTACGGAGCTTGACCGCCTGTATCAGTGCCTCGTCCACCGGCTGTCCCTCGGCGCGTGCTTCGTTGGCAAAGTCGACCAGCAGGATCGCATTCTTGGCGACCAGACCCACCAGCATAACCATACCGAGCATGGCGTAGATGCTCATGGCAGTATTGGTCAGAGCGAGGGCGAGCAGGGCGCCGACGATCGAGAGCGGGATGGCGATCATCACGACGAGCGGGTCGGTCCAGTTGTTGTAGAGCAGCGTCAGTGCGAGGTAGATGAAGAGGAGCGAGAGCAGGATCGCCGTCATGAGAACGCTCATCGAGTCGGACATCTTCTTCATATCACCGGTGGTCTGTATCTGCACCCCACCGGGCATATCCTCGCCCTCGAGCCGGGACATGAATTCCTTGGCAATCGCGCCGGCAGGCACTCCGTAGGCCTGAGCTCGCAGGGTGACGGAGCTATTGCGATTGTACCTCTCCAGTCGGCTGGGACCGATACCGAGGCTGACGTCGGCAAATTGCGAGAGCCGGATGAGATCGCCCTGACCATTGACGACCATAAGTCCGGCGACATCCTCTATGGATCGGCGAGAGACCTTATCAGCACGGATGTTTATCGCGTACTCATAGTCCCCCTCTGTATACCTGAGCTGGTCATTGCCCTGGAAGCTCGTCTGCATCATCATGCCTACATTATCCAGGGGGAGCCCGAGATTGGCCATCTTGTCTCGGTCGACGCGCACGGTGACCTCCGGCGTGGCATTCTCGACGGAGAGCCACGGCCGGATAACGCCCGGGATCTTGCTCAGTGCTGCGAGCGCCTTGTCGGCATAGAGAGCCACCGAGTCCTTGTCGGTCCCGGAGATGACATACTCCACGGACGCCTTGGAGACGGTACCGGTCATGCTGACATTGCAGACCCTCACACGTGCATCCACGAGATAGTCAGAGAGGGGCTTCCTGATCTTAGCCACATAGGTCTCGGTGCCGCCGGGGACCTCCTTGAGCTTGACATTCATCTCAGCGAGATAGGGTGTCCCCCTGCTGCTCTGACCATTATCACTGGTCAGGCCGACCATGGTCACCACCTTCTCCACCTCAGGTCGCTGCATGAGCCAGTCCTCAGCCTTGCGCACCAGCTTATTGGACTCCTCCATGGATATGTCCTTGGGCATCTCCAGCTGGATGATGCACTCGTGGCGGTCCATGTAGGGCTGAAACTCAAAGTTGATAAATCCAAGTGGGAAAAGTGCCATCACACCGGCCATCAGTACAACGACAATGAGTGCCAGAGCCCAGCGGTGACTCATTCCCCAGCGGGTCACAGTGGAGATCCGGTCTGCAAAGCGACTAATACCATTCTCAAACCCGCCGAGCATCCGTCCGATGAAGCTGTCGGTGCGCAGTGGCTTCACATTCCCCAGCCGGGAGGTGAGCAGCGGCACGAGGGTCAGGGCGGCAAGGAGGCTGAAGAGGATCGCTATCAC
The DNA here is from genome assembly GCA_947253195.1 of uncultured Porphyromonas sp. GTDB lineage: Bacteria > Bacteroidota > Bacteroidia > Bacteroidales > Porphyromonadaceae > Porphyromonas_A. Next base: position 1,071 of record CAMXXM010000033.1, on the reverse strand, counting down.
GATCACGGCACAGAACTGCCGGAGGATGTCCGAGACGAGTGAATTGGTGAAGATGATCGGCAGGAAAACGACCACCAAGACCATGGTGACCGAGATGACGGTGATGCCGATCTCATTCATGGCATCCCAGGTGGCGCGGACGCGGTTTTTCCCCATCTCCATGTGGCGATAGACGTTCTCGATGACCACGATCGCATCGTCCACCAAGACGCCGATCACCAGCGAGAGTGCCAGGAGGGACATCATATTAAGCGTGAAGCCAAAGAGCCTCATCCCGATGAAAGAGGCGATCAGGGACACCGGCACCACTACCATCACGATCAGGGCGTTGCGGACATTGTGGAGGAAAAGCAGGATCACCAGTGACACCAAGAGGATGGCGAGCAAGAGGTCCGTCAGCACGGAGCTGATCGCATTGCGGGTAAAGGTGGTGGTGTCCTGTGCCACCTCTATCCTCAGGCCATCAGCAGCGTAGTGCTCCTCGAGGATCCGGATCTGCCCCGCCACAGCCTTGCTCACATCGAGGGCGTTAGCGTCTGACTGCTTGAGGATATTGAGCAGGATCGCCTCCTGACCATTGACGCGCCCCATCTTGACCGGGTCCTTGACCCCATCGACCACCTCAGCGACATCCTCAAGACGGATGGCAGTGCCATTGACGTTGCGCAGGATCAGCCTACGGAGCTGGTCGATGGAGGTGATCTTACCGGAGAGGCGGACAGCCATCTGCGACTCATCGCTCCTGAGATAGCCGGTGGGGAAGTCGAGGTTGGAGGCACGTATGGCACCCTGCACCATGACCGGTGTGCTGCCGAGATCCTGCATCTTGGCCTTGTCGAGATTGATCTGGATCTCACGCTCCACACCGCCGACAAGCCCCACATTGGCGATCCCCTTGATGTGTGACAGCTCGGGGACGACCCGCTTGTCGATGAGGTCAAAAAGGTCCGTCGACCCGATGTCCGCCGTAGCAGATAGGATCAGGATAGGCTTCTCATCGACCGATACCTTAGAGATCATCGGAGACTGTCTCTTATACACATCTCCGAGCCCACGAGACCGTTATTCTAA
>CAMXXM010000032.1 GCA_947253195.1 uncultured Porphyromonas sp. | reverse complement strand
GTCTCGTGGGCTCGGAGATGTGTATAAGAGACAGCTATCACACCGAGAGGAGCCAGAGGATCGACAAAATTCTGCGTGCCGATCTGAACTGCCGAGGCACCACAAAGGATGAACTCGATCGCATCCCTCCAGTCGCAGATCCCACCAATACCTATCAGCGGCACATCGACGACCTGAGACACCTGCCATACCATCCTTAGTGCCACAGGCTTGACTGCAGGACCAGAGAGACCACCGGTGATGGTGGAGATCTTTGGTCTCCTATGCTCCGCATCGACTGCCATAGCCATAATGGTATTGATCAGCGATAGTGCATCAGCGCCCTCGTCTACAGCAGCCTGAGCAATGTCGGTGATGCTGGTCACATTGGGCGTAAGCTTGACGATGAGCGTCTTATCGAAGACCCTCCGCACTGCCTTTACGATCTCGGCCGTGCCCTCGCATGAGACTCCGTAGAGCATACCCCCATCCCTCACGTTGGGGCAGGAGATATTCAGCTCAATCGCATGTACCAGATCGAGGTCATTGAGAGCCTCTGCCACCTGCACGTAGGAGGCTATCGTGGAGCCGCTCACATTAGGAATGATCTCTGTGCCCAGCTGATTGGCCTCGGGATAGATGTGATCAATCCAGTAGTCAAGCCCCTTATTTTGCAGCCCGACAGCATTGATCATCCCCGATGGGGTCTCCGCCATACGCGGCTTTGGATTTCCCTGACGAGGCTCCAGCGTCACCGCTTTTGCAAAGATCCCACCCAGCTGAGAGACATCGTACACCTGATTCATCAGCACACCATCGCCAAAGGTTCCGGAGGCCGTAGTGACAGGGTTTTTCAGCACGAGACTGCCTATCTTAGTCGTTAAGTCGTTCATCTGCTTCATTGCCACAATAGATCCTCGATATTAAACACAGGTCCCTCCGTACAGACGCACACATTACCTCGCACCGTTGGCTCTACGCAGCAGAGACAGATCCCGATGCCGCAGGCCATCATATTCTCCAGGGACACTTCGCACCGGATCTTAGTCCTACGGGCAATCTCTGCAACCGCCTTCATCATCGGGGTGGGACCACAGCAGTATATATCAGAGCACGTCCTCTTGCCCCAGACAGTGTGCTCGGTCACGAAGCCCTGCTCGCCGAGGCTCCCATCCTCAGTAGTGATGAGAAGCTCGCCCACTTCCTCAAAGGGGGTAAGATCGGGAAAGGCGCTGTCAGTGCGAGCTCCGAGGAGAAAAGTCGGCTCGTATCCTTGGCTGAGTAGGTGGCGACCCATCGTCAGGAGGGGTGCAATGCCCACTCCGCCGCCTACCAATAGAGGACTCTCTCCGATAGGAGCGCTGAAGTGGTTCCCGAGGGGTCCCAGCACCTCCACGCTCGTCCCTATGGGGGCGTCTCTCAAGTAGCGTGTCGCTTTACCGGCCACTTGGATCAGTAGGTCCAAGTGATCCACACTCCCTCCGTAGATAGAGATAGGGCGTCTCAGCAGCACCTCCGGTGCATGGATCCGTAGCTGGACGAATTGTCCTGGGGCATAGGGAGGCACCTTCACTGCCCTGTCGATAGGCTCCAGGCGTATGCCATAGAGCGTATCGCTGAAGTGTCGTATGTCGCACACAGACATACTAAGGTCTTTCATCTGTCGCATATATTTCACAATCTCTCCCCCCACTCGTCTCCTGTGATCTCTATTCAAGGTTCATCTCGTACTCCCAAATTTACGATTATTACCTTACCTCCCCACACTCCCGCCTTGGAGATTCCTCGAATATCCACACAAGTAAACCGATATATACATATACACAGACCACAGGGTACATACATATAAATGGCCAATCCTGACAGCTATCTACATTTGGAAATTGAATCCATATAGCCGTGGAACAGTCAAGCCTCTGACATCTACAAGTAAAGATCGCGTATTATGATGACATATAACTATGATTACCATTAAATTACATGTGAATATTTAGAATTAATTTAGCCTTTGCGAACTGCGCGGACATCACAGTGACCGTATGGCACGTTTTCATGAATTGTAGAGTGTTGAAAACCATTAATTTAATGCTATAAACATTGACACTATTCTAAGTGGCCACACACACGCATTGATGCTCGTGATAGTTAATCCACCTGTACAAGTGGGATTATATCTACATTTACATATATATTTGCGTTGTGAAAGTAGATATACACGACTCCGAAAGCTAATTATACATTTACATATGGATATAAGAGACCGAATTAAGCTAATAATAGAGACTGAGGGAGTCACCCAGGCCGCCTTCGCAGAGTCTACCGGAATCAATACGTCGACGCTGAATCACGTACTCACCGGGAGAAACAATCCCAGCATAGAGGTAATCACGAAGATACTCAGCACGTACCCCCAGTACGAGTCCGACTGGCTCATACATGGCAATGGCTCTATGTGGACTGAGGCTTATAGTGAAGAGCGAGCGAAGGGCTCCACGATTTCCCTTTTCCAAGGTACTACAGCAGCGACCAACTTCACTGCAAGACCTACTCCCGAGCCCCAGACAGGCTCGGAAAAAGCGTCCACCGAGAGAAGAAGTCTTCCTTCACTCGGTCCTTTTGCGAAGGTGTCTGTCAAGCGAGTTCAGAGGGTCATCATCTACTACGATGACAATACCTACGAGACACTCTACCCCTCACGCCCAGGCAATCTTCCGACCGACCCTCAGTAACGCTATCGCTGGATGCTCTCTGCAAAGCTAAGCACGACAGAGAGAGTCTTTCGATCGATTCTTGTCCTCTGTACATACCGCTGAGGGACGTGGTGTCTAGTAGGCAAATTGCACACTCATCAGATAAGATGAGAAATTTGTACCTTTGGCGTTGTAAAGGGGAAGGTTTTGCCAATTGCACACTTGTTCCTTTCTCTTCCTACGGCACAGACGTACAAAACTATAACATAATATGACAAAGCACCTCAGAGCTGCTATCACTGCCATTGGGCACTATCTGCCCAAGGATGTATTGACTAATGACGACATTGCCAAGATGGTCGACACATCAGACGAGTGGATCACGACGCGGGTCGGCATCCATCAGCGTCACATACTGAGAGACCGCACTGAGGGAGCCTCTGTGCTGGGTGTAGAGGCAATCCGTGACTTGGTGAGACGCCACCCAATGGATCTATCGACGATAGATATGGTAATCTGCTCAACCAACTCCCCGGACTATATCTTCCCTTCAACGGCATCCATCATAGCAGCCGAGGCGGGGATCCCGGATGGCGTGCCTTGCTACGACTTTCAGGCGGCATGCAGCGGATTTATCTTTGGGTTGCAGATTGCTCGAGGCTTAGTCGAGAGTGGGCTGTATCGTAAGATCCTTCTAGTAACAGCAGAGAAGAATAGCTACTTTGCCAACCCATCTGATCGGTCGACCCTCCCCCTCTTCGGCGATGGTGGTGCAGCGACACTTATCGAACCAACGGAGGATGAGATGGGGGTGATAGACATCCTGATCGGTAATAAGAATATCGGTCACCGCGATGACCTGATCATCCCTGCCGGAGGCTCCGCCCGACCCGCCTCCCACGAGACGATTGAGAATGGGGAGCACTTCATCAAAATGAATGGGAGAGTGATCTTCAAGTGCGCTGTCTCCACTATGGGTGAGACGTCGCAAGAGGTACTCGTACGAAATGGTCTCACCAAGGATCAAGTGGCATGGGTGGTTCCTCACCAAGCCAATCTCAGGATAATGAGCGCTGTAGCTGAGCGCCTTGAGCTGCCGATGGACCGACTGTTAGTCAATATCGGGCATTGTGGCAACACCTCATCCTCATCCATACCCATCGTACTCAGTGAGTGTGAGAAGCAGATACGAAGAGGAGATAATATAGTAATGACCGCCTTTGGCGCCGGTCTTACCTATGGGACGGCCTTACTTAAGTGGGCTTACGACACACCGGAGGAGTAAGAGTAGTAGATGGATAAGATAGGAAACTTCAAGAGCGGCTTCGTCAACATCGTTGGCAATCCCAATGTCGGCAAGTCTACCTTGATGAATCAGCTGGTAGGTGACCGACTCAGCATCATCACCAATAAGTCGCAGACGACGAGACACCGCATTATCGGCATCGTCAATAGCGATCGTATGCAGATCGTCTACAGCGACACCCCGGGAGTGCTTAAGCCCAAGTATCGTATGCAGGAGGATATGCTCTCCTTCTCACGCAGTGCCCTTGAGGATGCCGATATCCTTCTTTATGTCACAGACACCATTGAGCAGGCGGACAAGAATGCGGACTTCGTCGCTCAAGTGGCTAAGCTTGACATCCCCGTCCTCGTCCTGATCAACAAGGCAGATCTTATGAGTCAGGAGGAGCTGGCAGCACTTATAGAGAGCTGGAGAGACCGGCTTCCAAATGCCACTGAGATCCTCCCTCTTGCTGCTCTGCATGGAGCCGGTATCCCTTATCTCAAGGAGCGAATCCCCGAGCTGCTCCCGGTGGCGCCCCCTTACTTTGATGAGGACGCACTGACGGACAGACCGGCGCGCTTTTTTGTATCGGAAATTATCCGCGAGAAGATCTTCCTCTACTACAGGGAGGAAGTTCCCTACTCCTGCGAGGTTGCGATAGAGTCATTCAAGGAGTCCGATGACCTGATTCGTATCACAGGGACGATCTTTGTTGAGCGGGAGTCCCAAAAGGGGATCATCATCGGCAAGGGCGGTATAGCGCTTAAGAAAGTCTCTACCCTTGCTCGGCGCGACTTAGAGAGGTTCTTCGGGAAAAAGATCTTCCTCCGCCTCAAAGTGGAGGTATCCGATGACTGGCGCAACAGCGATCGGGCACTCCAATCCTTCGGTTACGAGTCCAAGAGCTGAGTAACCTATTCCAATACTGATAACACAATAGACAGATACACCCTATGGCCAATAGCAAACTGGTAGCACTTGTCGGTCGACCTAATGTCGGCAAGTCCACCCTCTTCAATCGCCTCACCGAGTCCCGGATGGCAATCGTCTCCGACACCCCAGGCACCACTCGAGACCGTCAGTATGGTCGCTGCGAGTGGCAGGGGCACTCCTTCAGTATAGTTGACACCGGAGGTTGGGTCGGTCAGAGTGATGAGACCTTTGAGTCCGCCATCAATAAGCAGGTGGAGATGGGTCTTGCCGAGGCTGATCTTATCGTCTTCCTCGTGGATGTGAAGGAGGGACTCACGCCACTGGATAGGGAGATTGCTAATATGCTTCGCCGCACAGACAAGCCACTCATGGTGGTGGCAAATAAGGCAGATAACTTTACTATGGATGCCTATGCTGCGGAGTTTTACGCCCTCTCACTCGGGGATCCCTACCCAATCTCTGCCACCAACGGTGCCGGCACTGGTGACTTCCTCGATGCCCTAGTCTCGATGCTTCCAGAAGATAGCACTGAGGAGGAGAAGGTACCGGATATGCTTCGTCTCGCCATCGTTGGTCGTCCCAATGCCGGTAAGTCCACCTTAGTTAATACACTACTGGATGAGGATCGCCACATCGTGACCGATATCTCCGGCACCACGAGGGACTCCATCTACACACATTACGATCGCTTTGGGCACAACCTCCTCCTCGTGGACACCGCCGGCGTGAGAGAGAAGAGGAAGGTGAGTGAGGATATCGAGTACTACTCTGTACTCCGTAGCATTACGGCGATAGAGAATTCTGACGTCTGTGTCCTGATGCTTGACGCCACCCAAGGCATTGAGGCCGTGGATGTCAATGTCTACTCCATCGTCCGGAAGAACAACAAGGGTCTCATCGTTTGTGTCAATAAGTGGGACTTGATCGAGGAGAAGGGCAAGGAAGTAATGGAGACGTACAAGGCAGCCATCCGCGCCCGACTGGCTCCATTCACCGATTTCCAGATCCTCTTCATCTCCGCCCTGACGAAGCAGAGGGTACTTAAGATCCTCGACCTCGCTGAGGAGATCTATGCCAAGCGGAAGACCCGCATCACTACAGGTCAGCTCAATAAGGTACTCCTCCCTATCATAGGCGCTACCCCGCCTCCGATGATTAAGGGTAAGATGATTAAGATCAAGTACATCACCATGCTACCCGGTGTTACCGTCCCGAGCTTCGTCTTTTTCTGCAACCTGCCGCAGTGGATCAAAGAGCCTTACAAGCGCTTCCTTGAGAATAAGATACGGGCCAACTGGGACTTCAGTGGCACACCGATCAACATCTTCTTCCGAGAAAAGTGACCCACAATGGCTGAGGTAAAGAAACGGAAGCGTCGTACAGCAACGGCGGAGCGGACTCGACAGCACTTCATCAAGGTAGCTCGAGACCTCTTCGCCTCGCTGGGCTTCCGTGACACGACGATGAATGGCATCGCCAAGAGTGCCGGCAAGAGTCGTCGAACCCTTTACACCTACTTCAGCACCAAGGAGGACATTTACTTAGAGGTGATCAAGGAGGAGTTTGACTTCCTCTACAGTGAGCTGGAGAAGTTTGTCAATCAGCCCGTCCCCACACCGGAGAAACTCATGCGCTACATAGGGCGCCGTGAGGAGATGATCAATAACGTAGTGATGTGGAATGGGACACTGGAGGCTGAGTTCTTCAATGACATTGCCACTCTCGAGCGAGCCAGAGTGCGCTTCGATGTACTCGAGCGACGCCTCATCCGCCAGATGCTTCAGGAGGGGATTGCCGGGGGCTACTTTCGCCCCACCCTTGACCCGACCCGCACCACGATGCTCCTGCACGCCTGCCTCAAGGGGCTTGAGGTGCCCTACATCCGGGGGCAGCTGGGGCGCTCACGCGAGTCGCTCATGCGTACCTACTTCATCGTCTACGATCTTATCCTCAAGGGGATAGGAAATGATAAAGAAGACAAAGAATAATCCAATACCCGATATGACTACTACTCAGACTCACAAGACCGCCATCGTCACCGGTGGAAGCCGTGGCATCGGTCGAGCCATCTGTCTCGAGCTTGCTTCGAGAGGCATCCAAATAGCCTTCTGTGGCAGATCGCTCAATGCCAATACTACCTCTCTCGAGGAGGAGCTCCGTAGAATGGGTGTGGAGGCGAAGGCCTACGCTCTCGATGCCGCAGACCACGAGGCAGCCAAGTCCTTTGTCGCCGACGTGCTCAGAGACTTCGGCACCATTGATTACTTAGTCAATAATGCCGGCATCACTCGCGATGGACTCCTGATGCGCATGGACGAGGAGCAGTGGGACAGCGTTATCAGTGCAAATCTGAAGAGTGTCTTCAATGTCACCTCTGCCCTACTTCCCACTATGATCCGCGCTCGCAGCGGAGCCATCGTCAGCCTCTCCTCGGTCGTTGGTCTCCACGGCAATGCCGGTCAGACCAATTACTCCGCCTCCAAGGCCGGGATCGTCGGCTTCACGAAGTCGCTCGCCAAGGAGGTGGGCAGTCGCGGCATCCGGGTGAATGCGGTCGCACCCGGATTTATCCTGACTGATATGACCTCTCAGCTAAGCGAGGAGCAGACCAAGGCGTGGACTGCAGAGATCCCGCTTCGTCGGGCAGGCACTCCGGAGGATGTCGCCCGAGCAGTTACTTTCCTCCTCTCTGACGATGCCTCCTACATCACCGGACAGGTGCTGCAGGTCTGTGGCGGTATGGCACTCTGATCCGATGAAGGTACTCTACGAGGACAACCACCTGCTCGCTGTCTCCAAGGCTCCCGGCGAGATCGTGCAGGGGGACCGTACCGGAGATAAGCCACTTGCGGAGACCTGCAAAGCCTATATAAAGGAGAAATACAAGAAGCCTGGTGCTGTCTTCCTCGGGGTGGTACACCGACTAGATCGACCGGTGAGCGGGGTGGTACTCTTCGCTCGCACAAGCAAGGCACTCACACGACTCAATAACGCCTTTCGCCGCAGGGACGCCCTCGAGAAGGTCTACCTCGCCCTTGTCGAGGGGTGTCCGGAACGCCCGGCTGCCACTCTGACCCACCATCTCCTTCGCAATAGGGGTCAGAATAAGAGCTACCCGGTCCGCGAGGGGACGAAAGAGGCGAAGGAGGCGGTGCTAGAGTATCGGATTGTGGCTCAGCCTACCGAAGGGCTGACGTTGCTGGAGATCCACCTCCATACCGGACGACATCACCAGATCCGTGCCCAGCTGGCAGCTATAGGCTGCCCAATCGTCGGTGATGTCAAGTATGGTGCCTCTCATCCCCTCCCAGATGCTTCGATAGCACTCCATGCCCGCTCGCTCTCTCTGACTCATCCGGTCCGTCGGGAGCCGATCACCTTCATTGCCCCACTTCCCTCCACCCCCGTCTGGGATCCTGTCCGAGACCTATAATACAAGAGAGGCTGTCCGAGATGATCGGGCAGCCTCTCTTTTGTTTCGTAGGGCTCGTGTTACTTCTTATTGAGCCACTTATTCATCCAGTCGATCCAGGTGCGATAGAAGAGGACGCTATTCTGCGGTTTCAGGATCCAGTGGCTCTCGTCGGGGAAGTAGAGCATACGAGAGGGGATGCCTCGCAGCTGAGCAGCGTTGAAGGCCTGCATACCCTGAGAGTAGAGGATGCGGAAGTCATACCCACCGGCGATGCAGAGGATCGGTGTGTCCCACTTGTCGACGAAGTGGTGAGGAGAGAAGGAGTACGAGTTGCGTACCCGCTCCTTATCTGTCTCCCAGAAGGGACCTCCGAGATCCCAGTTGGTAAACCAGAGCTCCTCCGTCTCCAAGTACTGCGCATCGAGATTGAACATCCCGGCGTGGGCAGCGAATGCCTTGAAGCGACCCTCATGGTGCCCGGCGAGATAGTAGACAGAGAATCCGCCATAGCTGGCACCGGTGGCACCGAGCCGATCCTTATCCACATAGGGCAGTGTGGCAGCATAGTCGATCGCAGAGAGATAGTCCTTGATATTCTGACCACCATAGTCACCGGAGATCTGCTCCGTCCACTCCTTACCATTACCGATGGTACCACGACGATTAGGCGCTACCATGATGAAGCCGGCGGAGGCAAAGGTGCGGAAGTTCCAGCGATAGCTCCAGAATTGTGTCACCGGGCTCTGTGGACCTCCCTCGCAGAAGAGGACGGTGGGATACTTCTTACTAGGGTCAAAGTTGGGCGGCAGGATGAACCAAGTGATCATATCCTTGCCATCGGTCGTCTTGACGATGTGACGCTGTACAGTCACATTGGGATAGTCAGCAAGGAAGGCATCATTGTCAGGGGTCAGCTTCGTCGCCTCCCCCTTTGCCACATCGTAAGCAAAGGCGGACGTAGGCTCTGCCATCGACTGTATGGTGAGGAGCATCTCCTTACCCTCGCCTGCGAAACCCGTCACATCGGCAAGGTCGTACTTTGCCATCTGCTCAGCCTTCCCGGTCTCGATATTGATGCTAAAGAGATTGGACGTGCCGTGATCCGGTGTGACGAAGCGGAGCTTCTTACCACAAGAGCACCAGCCTAGCTGCTGTGGGTAGTACTCGTAGTCCTTGGAGACAAAGGTCTTCTTTCCACTCTTCATATCCATCACGAAGATCCTCGGGAGGTCCGACTCACAGCCGTCATGCTCCATGCTGAGCCAGGCGAGCTTAGTCCCGTCGGGAGAGAAGGTGGGATTGGTATCGTAGCCCATCATCCCCTCTGTCAGGTTGGTCGTCTTGCCACTCTGGAGGTCAAAGAGATAAATATCCGTATTGGTCGAGACAGCGTATTCCTTACCCACCTTCTTACGGCACGAGTAGGCGATCTGCTTGCTGTCCTTGGTCCAGCTCAGCTGCTCTGTACCGCCAAAGGGCTTGGTCGGCAACTCAAAGAGCTCGCCCTCATTGAGGATTGAGCGAAGATCTTTGGAGACCTTGCCCTCGGTGCCTACCGTGGCGATGAAGGACTGAGGCACAGAGACATTCCACTCATCCCCTGTCTCTTATACACATCTGACGCTGCCGACGAAACCTTAT
>CAMXXM010000031.1 GCA_947253195.1 uncultured Porphyromonas sp. | reverse complement strand
ATTGGGGGAATGGGGGAAAATGGCTAACTTTGCCCCATAGAGAGATAGATATGCGGAAATAGCTCAGTTGGTAGAGCATTGGCTTCCCAAGCCAAAGGCCACGGGTTCGAGCCCCGCTTTCCGCTCCACTTTAGAGACTGTGCCTTCTCATCACCGAGAGGGCACAGGCTTTTTTTTGCTCCCTCCTTAGCCGGTGGTCAAGCCCCCCGGTGCGAGAGACTCAGGGGTGGCTCACCACGCGCGCCGACTTGATGTATATTTCCTTCCGGGGCTTGTCGCCCTCATCCGTCTCCGTGGCACAGATCTTCTCGACTGTGCGCATCCCGGAGACGATCTGCCCAAAGACGGTGTACTCCCCGTCAAGATGAGGCGTACCGCCCTCGGTCATATACGCTTTCTTCACCTCCTCGGGCATCGGGCGCTCCTCGCTCTCAAATTGCTTCAGCTCCCCCTCGAGGTAAAATTGCCCCATCACGATGTAGAATTGCAGTCCATCGCTCCTCCGGTCGGGATTGATGTCATTCCCCACGCGGGCTGCCGCGACAGCACCCCGTTTATGGAAGAGCTTGGGATAGAGGATCTCCGCCGCAATGGTGGCGTGACTGAGGGAGTCGATGTAGGTCCCCTTGGGCTCTTTGCCACCCCTGAGCCCACCGCCGGCCTGTGCCATGAAGTTGCGGATCACGCGGTGGAAGGTGGTCCCATCGTAGGCTTTCTCTCTCACGCGGGAGAGAAAGTTCTCCTTGTGGAGCGGTGTCTCATCGTAGAGTTCGATGACGAAGTCCCCCTTATTCGTCTTGAAGCGGACGTAGGAAGGCTTTCCCTCCTGTGCTGCTGCGGTGAGCGAGAGGAGGAGGGTAAGTAGGAGGGCGAAGGGTAGGGCGTGTGGCTTCATGAGCTTTAGATGATCCGGGAGAAGTGGGAGAGTATGATGGCAGCGCTGAGGGCGACGTTGAGCGAGTCCCCTGCCGCTGTCGGCGACTTGGGGATCAGGATGGTCTCTGTGCAGAGTGACTTCACCTCGGGGCTGAAGCCGTGCCCCTCGTTGCCGAAGAGCACCACCGCCTCCCGGGGCGTTGCCGCCTGACCGATAGGCTTGCCATCGAGGTCGGCGGCGATGATCGGTCCATCGTAGTCGGCCAGCGTGGCGGTGAGGTCTATATCGTAGTGTATGGAGAGGGCGCCGAGAGCGCCGGCGGTGGACTGCACCACCTTAGCCCCGTAGGGATCGGCGCACCCGCGACTCATCAGGAGTGTTCCGATGCCGAGCCAGTCGCAGAGACGGATGATGGTGCCGATGTTGCCGGGGTTCTGCACCTCGTCCAGTGCCACCACCAGTCCCTTGAGCTGTCGGACAGCTTGGGCAGTGGGGATCCTGAAGAGGGCGAGGCAGTCCGAGGGACACTCGAGCTGAGACACTCGCTTCATCTCCCGCTCGCTGACGAGGCGCACCCTCGTCTCATCGACAGGCAGGTCGGTCGGTGCGGTGACGAGCAGCAGCTCTACGTCAAAGTAGGGGAGCATCTCCTCGACCACCTTGACTGTCTCGGCGACAAAGAGCCCGGAGGCGTCTCTATTCTTCTTCATACCGAGGGAGCGGATCAGCTTGCTCTCCCTATCAGACAGCTTTTCCATAGGTCACGCGCCACCAAGCGATCAGAGCCCGCATATTGGGAAAAATGAGATTGGCCCCCTCGCGCCGGAGAATCTCCTCCGGGATGGGTCCGGTGGTGACGGCTACCGTAAAGGCACCGGCAGCAACGGCCGAGCGGACCCCCAGCGGCGCATTCTCCACCACAAGCGTCTCGCCGGCACTGTGTCCGGTGAGGCTCATCCCCCGGAGATAGGGCTCCGGGTCCGGCTTCCCCTTCTCCACCTTATCTGCCGTGATCAGCTGCTCCTCGGTGAAGAGTCCCTCAAAGTAGGTCCCTGTCCGCGAGAGGGCATTGGCTGTCGTGCTGCCCGTGACCACGGCGAGGTCGATCCCTCGCACCTCCTTGAGGTAGAGGATCAGGTCGTGCACATGGGGGATGGGGTGCATGAGCTCGACCTGCCTCTCCTCGAAGAGATGCGTCTTGTAGGCGTACACCTCCTCGATGAAGTCCTCTGTCGGCTCCGCATCGTAGGTCTTCCGGTAGAGAAGGCTGATGGTGTCCCTCCCTTTCATCCCCTCGGCACGGAAAAACTCTCCCTCCTCGTACTTTAGCTTATACTTGTCTGCCGCAGTTCGCCAGGCGTAGTCGTGGATCGGCATCGAGTCGACCAAGACACCGTCCATATCGAGGAGGACAAGCTTTGGCTCCTCGGGGGGTAGGGGAGAGATCGTCATTTCTTTACTCTTCCTGCTCCGAGGTAGGTCCTGCGGTAGTACGGCTCGCTGAGACGCGAGATGATCACGCCGCTGCGTGTGCTGGCGTGTGTAAATTTCCCATCCTTGAGATAGACCCCCACATGGGAGGCGCGACCGCCGCGCCTGTTGCGGATGTTGAAGAAGACCAAGTCGCCCTCCCTCAGATCGTCCCGGGAGACCCGCTCAGTCCGGCTCATCAGGTCGGCAGAGGACTGACGACCGATATTGGTCTCGTAGACCGTCTCATAGAGCCGATAGACAAAGCCTGAGCAGTCGGTCCCCCTCCGGGACATCCCGCCGTAGCGGTACGGCGTGCGCAGCCAGTCCGCTACGAAGGCATACAGCCCTAGGTCATTCTTCGGATAGGAGAGCTTCATGCCGAGCTTGCTCGAGATGCTCTCGCTGAGAGCCACCATCTCCGGGGAGGGCGTCGCTGCAGCCTCCGATGCCTGCTCCGCAAAGTAGAGCGAGCTGATCGGTCGCTTCGTGACGCTGCAGGAGGTGGTGCTGGCAAACATCAGCGCGACGGCGATGAGATAGAGTGGGTTTCTTTTCATGGCTGAGTGGTGATCCGTGTGTGGGGCGAGACGCATCGGCTCTTTCCCTTTAGGTCAGGTGCTGAAAAAAAGAGAAGCGTATGCTCAGCACTCATCTCATGGGGAGAATGGTGACGGAGCATACGCTTGTGTGTTAAGTGGCTTAATCTTATCCGATCGAGACCTATGTCAGTAGGGTATCGTCTTGCAGAGTGAAGCCGAGTAGCGGTTAGTTGGCGACGATGTCCTTTGCCTCTACGGAGACGATCGACTTGTCACCCGTCGTGTTGCGGAAGGCTACGACTCCATCGGTAAGCGCATAGAGGGTATGATCCTTACCCATACCTACGTGCTCGCCGGGATAGTGACGCGTGCCACGCTGGCGGACGATGATGTTGCCTGCCTTGACGACCTCACCGCCAAACTTCTTGACGCCGAGACGCTTGCTCTCCGATTCACGACCGTTCTTGGTACTACCTACACCTTTCTTGTGTGCCATATCTTGTATTCGAAATAGTCTAAAGAGTGAGTAAATAACTGACTGTCTCAGATCAGCCTACGATAGACTTGACCTGCAGCTGGGTGTACTGCTGACGGTGACCATTGAGCTTGCGGTGGCGCTTGCGACGCTTCTTGTGGAAGACCAGCACCGTCTCGCCCTTGACGAGAGGCTCTACCACCTCGCAGGTCACCTTGGCGCCCTCGATGGTGGGCACGCCTACGGTGACGTTGCCCTCATTGTCCAGCAGCATCACACGGTCAAAGTCTACCGTGTCGCCCTCCTTGACATCCTTCATGTGGTAGACGAAGAGCTTGCTGCCCTCCTCGACCTTAAATTGCTGTCCCTGAATCTCTACGATTCCGTACATATTGCTTTAGTTCTTAGAGTGATACCCGGCGGGTGAGGGGCTTATGGGCACCTGCTTACACGACCCGATGCGGAGTATTTCGTGTGCAAAGGTACTGATTTCCTTTGACATCCTAAAGTCTTCGCCAAGAGCCTCAATTCTGCACGGAACTCAATTGAGTTTCATACGGAGTTGAGAACCTTAACATTAAGTTGGCGAGGGGGATTTTTTAGTGTAACTTTGCCGTGAGCTATGGTGCGGTGCGCTCTCAGCCTGGGGTGCGCATCCAATCACAAGAGGGAAGTCCGGTGCGAGTCCGGCACAGTGCCCGCTACTGTATTCCTCCATTAGGCTGCTTGCCATTCTTTGATTACCACTGTCGACCGAGTCGATGGGAAGGTACCCAAGCAAGACCGGAGGTGAGTCAGGAGACCTGCCATGGCTGTAAGATAATTTTTCGGATCCCGCTTGGGGGCAGGTGGGTCGGATGATTTTCATACACGTATGAGTAAGACATACCGTCTTATCCTCTTCGGTGTACTCTGTATGCTTTTCTCTAATGTACTTGTTAGGGGTGAGGAGAAGATCTTTGTGGAGAGTCCGCTCTTTGACTCCCTCGGTGAGGGAGAGAGGGGGGCGATACTGATGGTTCACTTCGGCACCACACACGATGACACCCGTGTGCGGACGCTTGAGGCACTCAATCACGCAGTCGGAGCAGCTTTCCCCGGCATAGAGCTATGCGAGGCCTACTCCTCGCGGATCGTCTGCAAGCGGCTCCGTGACCGAGGGATCGAGAAGCTCTCGCCTATGGAGGCGATGGATAAGCTCCGGGCGGAGGGGGTGACCCATCTGCTGATCGTCCCGTCTCAGGTGATCTATGGGCTGGAGATGAAAGCCTTAGAGCAGGAGGTGGAGCAGCGGCGGGGCGACTTCCGGGAGATCCGACTGACGACGCCACTCCTCTTCTACGAGAAGGATTACCGAGAGCTGATCGATCGGGTGTTGGTACCATTGGCGAAGGATAGGGATACCGCTTACCTCCTGGTGGGGCACGGCACTTACGACAGCTCCACAGCGCAGTATGCGATGCTAGACCACTACCTGATGGATCGCGGACTCTCGCAGATCATTGTCGGCTGCATCGAGGGCTACCCCTACTACGATCAGGCGCTCAGGCGTCTCCGAGCCACCGGACTCCGGAGGGTCTGCCTTATGCCGCTGATGATGGTGGCGGGCGAGCATGCCAAGCACGACATCTCCGACGAGTGGGTCACCGCCCTGCGTGACGAGGGCTATGAGGTGACGGTGGATGCCCGAGGGCTGGGAGAGCTGCCCGAGGTGCAGGAGCTGGTGGTGGAGCGGGCACGCTTCTTCGCTCATAATCGCCGCCTCCTGATCGGGGAGAAGAAAAAGATCTACGAGAAAACCGGTGTGAAGCTGAGTGCTGAGGATGAGTAAACCAATGAGATGGGCGATCGGTCTCCTGCTGCTCCTATGCTCCCTCGGTGCTGAGGCGGCGGAGGTGCTTCGGGGACGTGTGACGGACACGGAGGGGAAGCCGATGCCGGGTGTCACCATCAGGGTACGACCTATGCGGGAGAGCAAGGTCATCGTGGCGATGATGACCAATAAGGAAGGAAGGTACAGCTTTTCTCTTGCCCCCGGCGACTATCGGGTGACTGCCGGGCTGATGGGCTACAGGGAGGAGACGAGGTCGGTGTCCCTCCCGATGAGAGAGACGGTAGACTTTGTCCTCAGGGAGGATCCTAAGCTACTCGGAGAGGTGGTGGTGCTCGCCCCCTCGCACGAGCGAGCCTTACAGCATCAGGCGCTCTCAGCCATGAGTCTCGACGTCAGCTCCGTGATCTCCTCCCTCAGCAGCCTCAGCGACTTGGTGGGGCAGTCCTCCGGGGTCAATGTCCGTGGTCAGGGAGGGCTGGGCTCAGGCGTGGAGCTGTCGATCAATGGTCTCGGTGGTCAGGCGGTCCGCTACTTCATCGACGGGGTCCCGCTCTCCTCCCGCGGGAGTGGTCTTAGCCTCGAGACGTTGCCGGCCAATATCGTCGACCGAATAGAGATCTACAAGGGCGTGGTCCCCCCGGAGCTGGGGATGGATGCGCTCGGGGGTGCGGTGAATATCATCACCAGGAAGAGCCGGGCGAGCTTCTTGGATGCCTCCCTGAGATTTGGCTCCTTCGGCACCATCGGTGCAGATCTGCACGGACAATATCGCCACGCAGCGAGCGGGCTTACGCTTCGCCCCACGCTGAGCTGTCTCTCCAGTCGGAATAACTATACGATGAAGGGGGTGTCGGTCTGGGATGAGGAGGCTTACGACTTCGTCCGGAGGGATCTCCCGCGCTTCCACGATGGGTACCGCACCCTCACCGCCGGGGTGCAGCTCGGGGTGACTCAGGTGCGGTGGGCCGATGAGGCGCTCCTCGGGGTGCAGTACACCGGGAGTGACAAGGAGATCCAGACCGGGTTTATGCAGACCCTCGTGATAGGCGAGGCGACCAGGCGACGGTCCGACCTGAGCCTCACCGGCAGGTATGCCAAGAAGGATCTGCTGACCCCGGGACTGTCGGCTCAGGTCGATGCTGCTGTTGCGAGAGATCACATGCTGCTCGCCGACACCACCTACAGGAAGTATGCCTGGGACGGTACCTCCGTAGAGACCAATTACAGTGAGGTGACCCGCCGAGGGAAGGCACTCCGTCACACGCTCCGTCCCGGTCTCTCGGCGCGGGTCAATCTCTCCTATGACCTGAGGAAATGGGGGAAGCTCAACTTCAATTACCAGCTCTCTGCGGTCGAGAACCATCGGTACGACGACTACGACACCTCTTTTGACGAAACGAAGGATCGGATGGCACGGCACATCCTCGGCCTCTCCTACGGTGGCTATCTCCTTGACGGCAGGCTCCATGCGCTCACTTTCGTCAAGGACTACCTCTATACTGTCTCCATCGGTCAGTCCGACCTCGAGTGGCTCACCGGCTCGACCGACGTTCCCTCCCACTTTACGAAGAATAACATCGGCTATGGTCTCGGGCTGCGGTATGCTCCGCTGGAGGCGCTGTCGGTGAAGGGCTCCTTTGAGTACGCCACGCAGCTCCCGTCCGCTCGCGAGCTGATGGGCAATGGGATCACCATTTATCCCAATTTCAAGCTCCGCCCCGAGAGAGCCTACAACCTCAACCTTGTACTCTATGGTCAGACCTCCCCGGCACAGAGCCATTTCCTCAATTACGAGGCGACGCTCTTCTACCGCGATGTGCACGACTTCATCCACCGGGTGGTCCATAGCGATGTGGAGAGCCAGTATGAGAATATCGGCACCTCCCGGATCGTCGGTCTGGAGTGGGAGCTGAGGTACACCTACGACTCCCTCCTGGACATCACGCTCAATGGCACCTACACCGATGAGCGGGACCGGACAAGGCAGGATCGCTACGGTAAGACCAATGCCACCTACGGCTACCGGATCCCCAATCGCCCCTGGCTCTACGGCAATCTGATCACCGGGCTGACCATGAGGGAGCCCTTTGGGATCAATATGAGCAAGATCCGGCTCAATCTCTCCCTCGGGTACATCAAGTGGTTTTACCTCACCTGGGCAGCTTTTGGCTCCCGTGAGTCTAAGGCGATCATCCCCAGCCAGTACAATCTCTCCGGAGGGGTCACCTGGTCCTTCCGCCACAATAGATACTCCATCTCACTGCAGGGCGACAACCTCCTGGATCGTCCGCTCTACGACAACTATATGCTGCAGAAGCCGGGACGCTCCGTCTACTGCAAGCTCCGTCTATTCCTCAATTAATCACGACATCATGAAGAAAAACTTCGCAACACTCCTCCTCTCCTCGCTCCTGACCCTCGGTCTCCTCTCCTCCTGCGGGGAGGACACCCCCGATCCCACGCCTACGCCCGTAGAGGCGGAGGGCTTCGACCTCTGGATCCCGGTCAAGGGAGCCACCGGCAAGACGCAGAAGGAGTATGACCAGAATATCATCGTCCGTGCCAAGGATCTCACGAAGGGGACGATCTCCATCACCGGGAAAGGCGCCGATACGGGTGGCACGGCACTCACCCCACACATCATCTATAGGGACGGCTACTACTACGGTGTCTCAAGGGAGGGCAACTTCGGGAAGTTTGAGGTCGGTGCCACGGTCCGGACGGTCAAGGAATTTCCACTGCCGATGATCAAGGATCGACAGTTCTCCCACGCCTGGCTCGATCGGAAGACGCTCGTGCTGGTCGGCTCCACCGGTGAGCAAAAGGAGGTCTCCTGGGCGAGGATCGATACGCAGGAGATGAAGCTCCTCGACTCCGGCACGCTGGCTCTGAAGGCTCCGGCTGTGGATGAGATCTTCTGTGCCAGCGGTCTCCTCGGCTATCGCCGGTCGGATAATACACTCATCTTTCCCCACATCTACATCGCCAAGAAGCGCAGTGACCGAGCAAAGATGCTCCGCGGAGAGATCTACGTCGCCTTCATCGACGCAGCGACGATGCAGGTGAAGTCGGTCGACATCGATAAGCGGGCGGACTGGCTCGGGTCTATGTCCTTTGGGGACAATAGGACCTGCAACACCTTTACCGACAAGGCGGGAAACTTCTACTTCGTGGCCGCCAAGATCCTCAAGGAGACGACGAGACCAAGTACCACAGCACAGCGGAGCCTTATCCTCCGCGTCAATAGCGGTGCCATGGAGACAGACAAGACCTACGACGCCTACGATCAGCCTCGGGGCAAGATCATCGATCTCACTCCGGTCAGCGACGATGAGGTGATGCTCTACGTCCAGGATCCCAAGCAGGCTACGCCCGACAATCCCATCTGGGACTCGGCAAAGAATAGGTACGTCTTCTTCTGGCAGATCATGAACCTCCGTACCCATAAGGTACGCCGCATTGAGGGAGTGCCCCTCTCCGTCGGCAACTTCGGCCACTTCGCCGCACCCTCGGGAGGCAAGGTCTTCCTCGGTGCCAATGTGGCGAGTGGCAATAGCTGTATCTACATCTACGACCTCAAGAGTGGCAAGGTGTCCAAGGGCGCTGAGCTGGAGGCCGGCTTTGAGATCGAGCGTATAGTCCCGGTCTATCGTACATTTATTAAGTAACTCACAATATCGTTATGAAAGTCAAGAATATACTCCTCACCATCATCATCGCTCTCGCGACTCTCTCCCTCCCCTCCTGCGAGGAGTCGGGGAAGGATACTCCCAACCCTGCCAAGGAGACCGGATCGATCGACATCTGGATCCCCCTCAATGATCTAAATGGCTCCATGAATGGCAAGGATGCCTATGTCATCCTGAAGGCGGACGACCTCTCCAAGGGGACCCTCAGCGTGGAGGGCAAGGGGGCCGACATCAGCGGCACATCCCTCACGTCCAATGTGGTCTACCGCAATGGCTACTACTACAGTGTCTCGAGAGCGGGCAACTTCGGGAAGTTCAGGATCAACGGCACCACGGTCGAGGTGATCAAGGAGTTTCCTGTGTCAGAGGTGCAAGATCGTCGCTTTGCTCACGCCTGGATCAACGACAGCCACATCGTGCTGATGGGATCGGCCGGCGATAAGCTGGCGGTCAATTGGCTGCTCATCAATACCGACGAGATGCGGGTGGAGAAGAAGGGACAGCTCGAGCTGGAGGCTCCGCGGGAGAATGAGCAATTCAACACCAGTGGTCTCCTCGGCTACCGCAAGTCGGATAATACCCTCATCTACGTCTATGTCTACACGCCCGTGAGCAAGAAGTCCAAGCTCCTCCGGGAGCGTCGCGGCGAGTACTATGTGGCATTCATCGACGCATCTACGATGAAGGTCAAGAAGGTTGAGAGCGACAGCCGTGCCGGCTTTATCGGCTCCACCGCCTACGGTGATACGCAGACACGCCACACCTTCACCGACGCAGAGGGCAACTTCTACTACATCGCCTGCGACATCCTGATGGAGGATGGCGTCAAGCCCGGCTCCTCATCCTCGACCCGTCAGGCAAGTAAGCTCTTCCGTGTCAAGAGTGGTGAGACCGCCATCGACAAGAGCTACGAGGGCTATGGTCAGGAGCGTGGTAAGATCGTGGACATGGCTCTGCTCAATGACAATGAGCTCCTCCTCTACGTCCAGGATCCGAAGCAGGCCACGCCCGACAATCCTACCTGGAGCTCAAAGACCAATCCCTACGTCTTCTTCTATCAGGTGCTCAACTTCCGCACCCACACGGTGAAGCGTCTGACGGACATCCCGC
>CAMXXM010000030.1 GCA_947253195.1 uncultured Porphyromonas sp. | reverse complement strand
TTGAAAAACAGGGAGGGGAAAAAGAGATCTCTTTTTCCCCTCCCTGTTTTTCAAAGGTCTCTTATGGTGTAAATATAATGACTATACATCTGATTTACAATGAAATATGGTACTTTTACCGTGCAAAGGTCTCCTTATGTATAGAGGGGTACGGAAGAGGAGGCGAGGAGCGCTCCTTGCTGAAAGGGAGTGGGGGCTTCCTTGTATGACAGAGCAGCCCTGCATCCTCCCGGGGGGGCAGGGCTGCTCTCAGTCAGTTAGTAGCAGGTAAGTGTGGATGATCAGCGACGAATGTACTTATCCCAGTCGCTCTCCTGCACGTTATTGAAGGGTCTCACAACTACCGGGGAGCTTCTGTGGATATCAGCCTGAAATTTCTCCTCAGGAGCTCCAGATGAGAAAGTGAACATAAATACAGGATAGTGTGCCTGAGCAAGATACGATGTGGCAACCGCAAAGGGGACCTGTCCAGTTCCCGCAGAGACAGTACCTGTCCACACACCAAATAGGGAATTCATATCTCCAGAGAAGGTGTTATAGATGGAAGTTGTACCTGAAGCTGCCATAAGCACAGCATTGTTCATCAGCATTCTATCAGCGTTTTTATCAGATCCAAAGAACATCCTGGTGGAGCTGTAACCGGGGATCGGGATACGGAATCCATAGGGGCATGGATCAAAGACCGTCTTAGTCAGGATACGCATCATGTCCGTTCGCTGTCCGCATGTTGTCGTATTACCCACCGGCGAGCCACCGCCCCATAGACCGTAGGCACCGAAAGATGAGGTTCCACCAAGGGATATATCGGTATTGAGCGTCTTGCCACCCTCTGTCAACCACTGGTGACCACCGGCATTGCCTACAAGGACCATCGGATACTCGATGGACTCCCGCAGGGAGATCGTTGTCGACTTATGGAACGTAAAGCTCACCTCCCTTCCCTTGTGACCAACGAACCGGGTCGGTCTGCCCTTGGTATTGATATACCGTGGGAATGGATCCTTACGACCAAACTGGTAGTACATACCGACTCGTTTATAATTAAAGTCCCGAAGGGTACGCGAGGTCTTAATCAAGTTGCCGCTACTCCACTCCTGCGGGATATCAAAGGCTCCCAATGCATAGGGCCATACCTTCACATCGTATGTCCAGTCCGCCTTATATTTATCCGGATCCTTGGTATTATCCTTACGCAGGTATGTGATGACCTTACGATTGATGTCATTTTTGTCTCCGTCGTCGGTGGGGATCTCCCCCGGGCGATAGAGTATCAGGTGGAAGCTCCAGAGGATAACGTCCTTACCTTGCTCTGCCGGGTCCAGGAGCGAGGCACGCTTGTTATCCACTCTCTTCTTGTTCTTATCTCGGACACAGAAGACGAGGTTGCCGTAGTTATTAGCCGCATCATTACCGGGCAGCACATAGGCGTATTGCTCGCCCTCTATCTCCACCGGGACCAAGATCTTCAGCGGGGCAGTTCCGTCCTGCTTAATAGGATTGCGTGCACTCTCTGACTTCCCCTCTGTCACGCTCAGGATGTCTGTCCAGAGTACCTCCAGAGAGATGTCGTCATTGCCATCGAGGCGATTGAGCTGATTGCGTTGCTTGTAGGACTCCCATTTCTCATATGGATCTATCTTGGCGGTCTTATCGCTTGCATCCTGGTAATCATCAGCTATCCATCCGTAGGGTGTATCGAAGTTTTCCTCGTAGTACCGAGCTGCGTGATTGATCCTCCTCTCTATAGGAATAAGCAGACCGGTCTCGCCTAAGGTGATGGGGTAAGAATTGGCCTCCGGGAGGAAGTAGCCGGCGACAAAATCGGTCTGGATCTTAGTGACCTTATCGTGATTGGCCAGCTGCTTATCGTAGAGCGGGAACTTCCACTCCACTGACTTCATGGTGGTACAAGCGACCCACATCACGTGACCATAGATGATCTTGATGGCATTGGTATCCCCTGCCTTAAACTTGAGCGGAGATCCATTTGGCGTGGGGGCTTCCTCTGTCTTCACACTCCTCCAGTTATTCATCTTGTTGCTTGAGTCGTAGTCAAGCTTAACGAACTTACCATCCTTATCATAGTAGCCGGTGACGATGGGGAACTTAGAGGACCCATCGGCATTGGCATTATCTTTACTACGTGCGGACTCATCGATCATCTGATTATCCATCCAGATGATGTAGGGGATGTTGCTACGGACGTAGAACTGCTTGTCCGTGCCATCCATGAGGTAGGTGACGGCATCCTCCTCTGACAGAATGGGATTGGTAAGTGCCTCGTCCTCGTAGAAGACGATATTGTACTCGATCTGATTGATCGATAGTGTTGCCTCAGCCTTCTCTCCGTATTGCTCGGTGATGAAGTGGTACTTATTCTGCTGCGTCTCGAAGGGATTCTTAGGGTTGTTGAGAGGATCCGCGGTGACCTCAAACTCATAGACCCCCGTGGAGACCTCCTTGGCTGTCTCTATAGGCGGTCGTGAGGGTGAGGTCGCAGCGGCGCCGGTGAAGGTAAAGGGTGCCTTGGTCTCATCACTTACAGCTGAGATACGTGCGGCAGGTGTGACCCTGACGTAGAACTTCATCTTACCTACCGTGTACTTATTGGCGGGCGTATCCTTACCTCGCTCGTCGAGCTCGATGTACTGGAGCTCTCGGGTACACTTGGGGTCGGAGAAGATCTCTATCCTTAGGTCAAGGGTATTGAGCTGAGTAATGTCGAGCTTCCACCGCATACGACCGGCTTGGATATAGGCTCCGGAGAAGTCTCTCTTCGTCGGCGTAGACTCTGTCACCTCAAAGGTCACGATCTTCTCAGCGGTAGCACCCGTAGCACTGGGGTCGCTTGGCTCAATGGACTTGACCTTGACCCAGCCGGGGAGTCCCTTTACCTCAAAGCCCTTGGGCCAAGAGGTCTGGACCTTGGTGGAGAAGGTGCCGCCATTCTTGTGAAACAGCAGCTTGTCATTCTGCACGCCGAGCATGTACTGACCATCGTAGACGACATTGGACATCTCGGACTCGTCCCAGACGAGGACATTGTACATGATGTTGGCGGAGGGACCCTTCTTGGCATCTTCTTCGTTATTGAAGCCGAGACCACCGATATTCCGGATATCCACCTTGTAGCGGTAGTTGCGGAGGAGGGGGAGGTAGGTGTACTTAGCGGTAGCCTCTTCGCCCTCACGCTTGAGGAAGTCTACGCGGAAGTAGGTTGTGCCCGAGTCACCACCGGCTTTTACTTTGTTGGTATCATCCACCTCATCGTATTGTAGCTTGAGGATCAGGTAGGGGCGGTTGAGATAGTAAGTATCCTTGGTAGGATCAGTCTGAGTGCCGCTTTGTGTCACTGCAGGCTCCGGATTGTCCACCTCAGGCACATAGATATTGCGCTTAAGGAGGTTGTCTGTCACCGCATAGGTGAGGGTTTGTTTCCCGGGAGTGTTGGGCAGGGAGGGGGCAATAGCCTTAGGCTTTGCGTTTGTTATGGTGTAGTTACCATCAGTGGGAGCCACCAATCCCTCGGAGGCAGCGTTATAGAACTTTGTCTCCATTAAAGTCCACTTGACCCTCTTGGAGCTCCTATCAGCAGGCTCTACGATGGTAGAGATAAGCCCGGAAGCGGTCTCATCGAAGTCCGAGTCCTTACCTGAAGTGCCTACTGCGGACATATTGAGCCCCACATCCACACGTGCGACGGCACGGAGGAGATGGATGGTCTTGTCGAGGATAGTAGGCACAGGCTGAGTAGCGGTCTTGACCTCTACCTGGTTGATTTCGCCATACATGGGGATGCCTACACCGGAGAAGTCGGTACTCTGTGTGACGCTGTAGGTAAAGCTCTTGAGAATGTCAGCTTTCTTTCCCGATACGACACGCGCCTTTTCAGCCTCTGTAAGGTTGGCAAGGACGACGATCCCAAGTCCCTGTCCGGGCTTGATCTGTACGGTCAGGTTACCCTGCTGAATGTCAGAGGTGCTACGGGTGATCTTGGTCAGGGGAGCATCGTACTGATACTCACCGTTGCTATTGAAGATCATCACGCGGGTGGTGGCGAGCTTGAGCTCACTCTCTTCATCCACCGACAGGGCAGCACGGGTCTGGGGAGTCCTTAGTGCAGGGGTGTCGTAGGGGATAGACACCGTGACAGCACCATCCAATCGACCATTGCCGCCATCCCCGATCTGCTCCGGAGAGGCGGGATCAGGCAGGGTGCGATCCAGTAGCGTGTCTCGACACCCGATAAGGGAGAGCGCCAGCAGGAGGAGTGCTCCCAGCGAAGCGACATATCTCGAGTAAAAGGGTTTCATATCAGTATATGTACGTATCATTATTTTATCATTGTATCATCAGCGAGACAGCCATAGGGTGTTCTGTGGAGTCTGCGAGAGTAGGCTATTCGCGGATAATCTCTTACCAAGGGATGTCTACCGGCTGATCCTCCCACGTGTCGACGATGTACTTGGCGTTGCTCTGCTGCACCTCGAGCTTGCTGCCATAGAAGGTGAGGTCGATGTCGTAGATCGTATTGCGGCGGATGGAGTAGTAGTCTGCGGCGCCGGTCTCGTTGTGTATAGGGATGCGGTAGGTGAGGGTCTCAGAGCCGTCGAGCTTCTTGAACTTCAGCTGCAACCGAACCACCTTAGCCGCCGGGTCGTTCACGCTACCGAAGTAGACAGAGGGGAGGTACATATATGCCGGTCCTCCACCATCAGGTGACGTACCAGGGGCTCCGCCGGCACACATATAGACAAGAGACTGCCTCCAGAGCTTACGGAGACCCTGAGTGCCGTTATTGATGTCCCTACTCCAGTAAGGGTTTTTCATCTGAATGTCAGAGAAGACCATGCCCTTAACAGCCGCCCATTCCGGTCCGGGGCCCGCCGGTATCCCTTCATCATCAAGGATTACAGGGAGGGTATATGAGGCACGGGGGTACCTCGGCAGACCGGCAGGGAGAGCGGTAAACTCGCCCTCGACAGGGAAGAGGGTGTAGGGATACCTCTTCTTAACCGTTGCAGTGGGACCTTTCACACATTCAAGGACGAGGAATTGCGTGAGCCTGTACTGAGAGGGATCGAAGTGTGTCCCCTCCTTATCCTTGGAGAGATAGCTCTTTTTGGTCTCGTCCGTGGCAGTGGTGAGGGAGACATCGATTCGGGCCACCTGACGCTCCAGAGGGATCTCCGGAGAGAGCTCCACCCGCTTATCGGGATCCATAGTGTCAGGGACGGTGAGCTCTCTATAGCCTATGATGGGGAAGTCGAAGTCGTAAGGGTGAAAATCATCGTACCCTTTGATCGCGGCGAAGCTGTTGGCGTCAGTATAGACCTGATTCAGATCAGCAAGCTTGAGCTGGTTTTTACTCCTGACGACCTTGGTGGCGGCAGCGCTATTGGCAACCAAGAGGAAGGTGTAGTCGCCCGGGAGAAGGGTCATATCCATAGTGACCTCTCCAGACGAGGTGTTGGTAAACTGCAGTGCCGGAATCTCGGTGCCGGTGATCTTACCATCTACCACATCCGTGTGGTCGTAATCCTCGGCGTAGTAGTAGAGGGTCTTCACGATCTCATCGCTGCCACGCTTGGTGACGAAGACGTAGAGTCGCGAGAGTCGCGTCTCGGCATTTTGAGCGGGGTCCTTGACCTTGGGCTGCCAGGGACCGGTCTGCCCATTGTCGACTTTGCCGGTGACATCAGCGCGGGTGCCGGCGGGGACACCACCGAAGGGGGATACCCGGGCGGTGATGCGGACAGCCTGCTCACAGCCGGCGACCCGCTCCTCCTCGGTGGGAACCACACTGCTGTGACAAGCTCCGATGACGAGGAGGGACACGGCGAGGAGGGCTGACCGGCAGAGCCGCCTCAGGAGAGGGGCTGAGTATGTGGTTTGATTGCTATTCATGCTATCTCACTCGTTATTTCGCTGCGCCCATCAGGTCGTAGGACTGGTGGATGTAATTCCACTTGAGCACCCTTGCCTTGACCCTAATGGCAACAAGCGGGTTGTTGACCGGGGGTATCTTGGTATCGGGCTCAAGGGGGTTGTCATTGGGCTTCGGGATGTAGGGGTCATTGGGATCTACGGGGTCGTAGTTGTCCCCAAGACCATTGACTCCCTGTACCTCGAGGTCGTAAATATTATTGCGTCGGGTGTCGCAGTTGTAGATCTTATATGTCTCGCCCTGCGCATTGAGAGGCGTCAGGTAAACCATACGCCCACCGGTATACTTTCGGATACTCCTATTGCCATCTGCCGTGGCAGCGAGGAGGGTATTGTAGATGGTGCCATTGAACCCCACATAGAAAGTGCCGGGCTTGTCAACCATATGCAGGGTGTAGACACCACCCGCCTCTGCCAGCTGACCTCCCAGTGTAGCCTTCATCTTGTCGTACCACTCCTTGGTGACGGTGACGTCGTACTTACGCTCGCCTGAGAAATCACCAGCGGTGGTGGTCGTCAGGTCAGCCGGGGTATAGGCTCCCTCTGTCGGCGTTGCGCCATCCTTGATCTTCTTTCCCTTGCTTATCTTGCCGAGGTCGCCATAGACCTTGGCATAGGTGACCTTGTCGTAGCCGATCGCGCGGGGATAGGGAGTATCCTTACCCTTGGTCTCCTTGAGCGCATGCTCGTAGAAGTAGATCCCGCCGGCGACGGACTTCTTCCCGCTCGCTGTCCCTGACAGCTCCTTCCAGGCAAAGTTGCCGGTGGCATCTGCTGTCTTGACCACGTCAGAGAGCTTCATCAAATCGCTCTCATCAGAGGCGGTGGTGAGATGATCGTAGAGACCATCAGTGCCCATGGTGCGATCTCCGGCCTGATTGCGGTAGAGGTAGACCTGCTTGCCGCTACCGGCAACAGCCCAGTGTAGGTTTGTGATCGTGCCCGGGATCCCGGTGACCGTAAAGTCAGACTTCTCGTAGAGCTGGGCCTTGGAGACTACACGCTCGACAGGGAGAGCGTTATCCTTGGGGAAGACATTATTGTCCGGTCGGTGCGGCTCTGTGATATCGGGCTTGACGTTAGCCGTAAGCCCCACGTCTCCTGTCATGGTGAAGCCCCTCTCGTCCATCAGTGAGCTGATTTGGTCGAGTCCTATAGTGGTCTTCTTGTCGAGAGACAGGGTGTGCAGTGATAGCTTGTGTCCATTAAGGAGAACGGTGTAGGCTCTCTCCTCTGAGGGTTGCCGTACGCCGGTGATCTTGAATGTGGCTTGGTATATGGGTGCTTGAGTCTTGTCGGGGACACTTTGCATCCAGCCCTCCTTGGCGAGCCAAAGATTGAGCACCTCTACCTCTCCCTCACCACTTCCAGCCAGTGGTGCTGCATCGTTTTCCGAGACAGCGCGTGGTGTCATGGATCCGATGACGGAGGTGCTGAGCGTAACAAAGGTGGCACCATTACTCTCTGTCACAGGATCACCTGTAGTGACACTGTGACACCCGGAGGCGAGAAGTAGCGTCAACACAAGGAGAGAGGTGGCTATATGGCGATCTAAATGTCTCATGGTAGTTATCCCAATGTCACGTTCCGGTAAACCAAGTTCCACTGCTTCACAGTGACGGCCACCATCATCCACGTCCCTTGGTCGGTAGGCTTAAGCTCAATACTCATATCGATGTTGCGCTTACAGAAGCTTGGCTTCGTCTGAGGGGTGAGACGGAAGTACTCGCCGAAAGTGGTTCTGTAGAGGATCTTACCCTCGCTGTCGCTCAGCGTGATCTCCGTCTCCGCTGCTCTATCAGTAGCAATGCGGAAGAGATCCATCGATACAGCGCCGATGACCTTACCATCAGCGATGTGGAGGGGCTGTCGATAGGTCACCTTACCAGACTGTGGGAGACCACTCGCGAGGAGGGCATTCTCCGGAGTAGTCACCTCGAGGGTGTACTCTCCGGAGGGAAGACCCTTGACAGAGAAATTGAGTGTATGGAGCTTCTCCTCCATCCCCATCACTAATGTATCGGTGACGGTCCCTCTAGATGAGTAGTCGGTATTATCGTACTTATCGCTGATCCCATACCAGATCTCCGGCAGATCAGCTCGCGTCTGAGGTGTCGTCTCGAGGGCGAGGAGTAGCTGATCCATAGAGGTGACCTCATCAAGACGATAGGGGGTGAAGTCCTCGGCAAGGAGTGTGACGAAGGAGAGCTTCCCGTACTCTCTCACCACCACGTCGTAGAACGCACTCTCAGTGGTGGGAGGCGTTGTTTGATCGGGGATCTCCAGCTTGACCCTCGACCCATCGGTGCGGAAGGCCATCACTCGGAAGTCCTTCCCCTTAGCGAGGGGGGCATACTTATCCGGCACAAAGCCCCCGCAAGGATCAGCGTACTGCATCTGCAGTCTGACGATCTGCGGACAGTCACTTAGATCCCCGTAGACGCAGGGGTGGCACCCGGCAAGGAGCAGGCCAAGCATCCCGAGTAGCGAGGTCACCATCGTGTGTGGTAAAAATCTTTTCCTCATATCTGTCTCATGGTATCCCATGCAGTCACTATTTCTTAGTTTCGCGCCCCAAGGAGATGGGGAGTGTCATCTCTCTATCGTGGGCAGGAGGGCGGTCAAGCCCGCCTGCCCTATGCCGGCTAAGCGCCGGACTTAGTTAGGAAGGGTAGATCAGAGGTTCTGACCATTCAGGGTGACACCACGATAGACGAGGTTCCACTTAAGGATCTTAGCCTCTACCTGGATGTTAGTGGTCTTCTTGATCACCTTATTGTCGTCCTTGTGGGGCTTCTCATCGGGGTTCTCCTTAGGCTCGGGCTTCGGGCAGTTCGGATCCTTGGGGTCAGCCGGGTCGAAATTCAGACCAAGACCGGTGATCTCATTGACCTGGATGGAGTAGATGTTGTTACGACGAGTGTTGAAGAACTTTTTGTCATACTGACCATTGGCAGGGGTCTGCCAGAGCATCTTACCACCCTTGAAGAGAATGGTCTCCACCTTCTTCGTCTTGCCTCCGTTGTCGACGCGAGCAGCAAGGGGAGAGGTGTAGAAGCGACGGTTAGCGGGATTGTAGAAGATTGACCCGGCAGCGATCTTGACAGTCAGGGTGTAGGTCTGAGGCTGACCCGTCACTGCAGGGTTCTTTACTAGATCAGGACCCACAGTGAGTCCATTAGTGGTAACCCAATCCTCGGATACGACGACCTCCTCTTCGCGATCAGAATTAACATCAGTCATAGAGGCAGCCTCTACGCCGTCCTTTGCAGTATTGAGCTTGTAGAGGTTGGCAGCGGGCTCAAACTTACCATAGACCTTGAAGTAAGCGATATCGGAGAAGTCTGGATCCTGAGAATTAACATCGTTCTCGAGGAAGAAGATGCCGTTCTTGTTTGAGGTCGTCTGATAGTTAGCATCTGCAGCGAGAGGCAGAGAGTTCAGGTTACTAAACTCAGTATCGTCAGAGAGAGTCGTCAGAGACTTGTCAGACACCTTCTGGAGGTCACGCTGAGCAGCGTACATACCCTGTGCATTGAGGGTAGTGGCAGCAAGTCCGTGGATAGCAGTCTCGTACTCGGTACCATAGGTCAAGTTAGCATCAAGAGTGCGGTTACCTGCCTTATCAGCAAAGAGGTAAACCTCCTTGGCAGAACCGGCGAGAGCATAACGAAGATCCTTGACAGCTGCCTTCTCGGTAAGGCTCTTGTCAAAGAGAGCTCTACCACCCTCCTTGATATTTACTGCCACACCACCGGCTGGGGTGCTAGCCTGAGCCTTAGAAGCAACACGCTCTACCTGGTATGAGAAGTAGTTGCCCTTTGCCTTCACACTCGCTTCATTCGCATCTGCACCCTCAGTGATGGTGATGGAGTTGGTTGTCTTGGAAGACATAACGAAGCCACCATTAGCGTCGTTGGAGGTAAGCTTGCCGAGCTCGGCGATGCCAAGCTTCTTGTCTGCCTTGAAGTCAGCCGGAGAGAGAGTATTGAGGTTAACAACGAGACCGGAGTTAATGGGTGTTCCCATAACACCACCGTACTCGAATACCTCACTCTTGTAGGCCTTGTCCTCCTCAGCACCGGTGGCGGTGAAGCCGCTGACGTCTGACATAGAGACTGCTTGGGAAGCAGATCCGGCAAAGAACGAAGCGTTCTTGACACGAGACTCACCCTCGATACCGGGGGCGTCTTTCTGGCCACCAGCGCGGAGGCCGGTCTCCTGGAAAGTCAGCTGTGCGTAGGTGCTGCCACTCTCCTCAGGGGTGACGCTGCTGTTGGTTTTGTTGCAGGCTGCGAAGCTAAAAGCCACGAGAGCGGCTGCAACGGTAGTTGTTACTTTTCTCATAATTGTTGTGAGTTAGTGAAAAAGAAACTGTTGTTAGTAATATAGTAATGTCATATCAGTCGTATCGGGAGCGACTTATCATCGGACAAGTCGGAGGGCGCGACGCCCTGTCAGAGGCTCTCGACGAGCTTGCGGAGCTCGGCAAGGTTCTCGGCGGCACGCTTGTCGCCCTTGAACGTGG
>CAMXXM010000029.1 GCA_947253195.1 uncultured Porphyromonas sp. | reverse complement strand
CTAATACCGATATTAGTGACGACTAATATCGGTATTAGATTCCGCTCACAATCCCTATTAGTCCGAGATGGGACTGAGGCGAGAAGTCCTGAGACCGGGTCGCGATGGGACAGGGAGTAGTGCAGCTTCTGTAGCGGGGGTGACAGAGCTACTTAGCGAAGGATCAGGACATCACCCTCCTGAGGGATATAGGCGGGGTCAAGCTTATTCATCTGGTAGAGGGAGCGCAGCTGGATGCCGTATCTCTGGGCTATGCCGTGAATCGACTCCCCTACCCTCACCTCATGGCGGTAGTAGGGCGGATCGGCACGACGGAGCTTCCTCTGGAGGTAGATGATGTCTCCCTCCTCGATCGGGTAGCCGGGCGGGAAGTCGTTGTAGTCAGTGAGCTTCTTCTCCGAAATGTCGAGGTCACGAGCGATGCTGGCGAGATCGTCCTCCTTCTTAGCAAGGACGTAGAGGAGTCCATAGCTCTTGTAGATCTCACGGACACCAACGGGGGTCGTCTCCCTCGATGCCGGCTTCTCGTATCTCATGGGAGGCTTGTTGCTGACGGTTCGCCTTGGCTGCTCGGGTCGGTTGTAGGCGTAGTCTCGCTCCACGTTGCCGTCCACCAGCAGGTAGAGCTGATAGTCCTCGATGATCTTGATGAGCTTATTGGCGTAGCCTCTGTCAGTGGCATAGCCGGCTCGCTGTAGCCCTTTTGCCCAGCTCTTGTAGTCTGCCATGTCGAGAGCAAAGAGAGAGCTGTACCTGCGGTTCCCAGTGAGGAACTGCCCATGGTCGAGGTAGGAGTCGAGCGGATCGTCGTATACCCTGAAGCAGTCGCGAGGGTTGTCATCGCGATGGTAGATGCGCGCACCACTCCAGCCATTGTGACACTTGATACCGAAGTGATTATTGGACTTCTGCGCCAGAGCACTACCACCGGCCCCACTCTCCAGCAACCCCTGAGCCATGGTGATGGAGGCAGGGATGCCAAACTCTCGCTGACTCTGCAGCGCGGCGGAGGCGTACTGTCGGATGTAGGCGTTGTAGGAGGGGTTCTTCCCCGGCATAGGCATCCGGCTCACCTGCTGATTGACAGCGTTACGGGTGCTGCCGCATCCGGTAAGGAGCAGGAGCGGTAAGAGGAAGGCGAGGACTTTACGAGTCATGGCAGCTTACTTATTATCTAAGACGATACGTCCCTGAGCATCCGCGCCGGCTATGGGTAGAGCTGAGGAGCAGTCGAGGTCAATGCAGTACGAGAGAGCCTCCGCCTTCCCCACACGGAGGAGGCGCTGGTAGTGGTCGCTCTGCTTGATGGCGCCCACGATGTCGGACGAGTGACTGCGGTAGTAGTCGAGCACCATCCGCACCGCGTCACTGCCGAGCGTGTGACTACCCGAGAGACGGTCAGCAAGGGCAGCACCGAAGAGAGCATCCTCGATGCAGACGTGCCCCTCCCAGCCGGCACAGACGGAGAGGACATTGCGTCCCCGGCAGTACTCAGCCACGGTGCCGATGTTGGTGAATGCCCCGACGACCACACTATGCTCCGCTCCGAAGCTCATACACTTCTTCAGCGTGCGGGTGCCATTGGTGGTGGTGAAGTAGATCTCCTTGTCTCGCACCTGCTCGGGACCATACTCGAGCGGATCGTTGCCGAGATCAGCGAAGTCGCACTTGACACACTTCCGCTCCGCTCCGACGAGGTGCCCCGCCGCAGCTGCCGCCTTTGCTTCCTCGATGGTCTCTATGGGAAAGATCAGCCGGACACCGTTGTCGAAAGCTGCAACCATCGTCGAGCTGGCTCTGAGGATATCGACCACCACAAAGGTGGTCGGCTCAGTAGGCCTGTAGACATCAAGCAACTCGGGGGAGAGAACAATATCAATCGTATTCATGATAAAAGACTTTGACGTATAGATGAAATAGCCTCGGCATCGGTGACTCTGATGTCTCTCTCGGGGATCTGTGCCGAGG
The DNA here is from genome assembly GCA_947253195.1 of uncultured Porphyromonas sp. Taxonomy (GTDB): domain Bacteria; phylum Bacteroidota; class Bacteroidia; order Bacteroidales; family Porphyromonadaceae; genus Porphyromonas_A. The sequence goes on along the minus strand of CAMXXM010000029.1, from coordinate 8,828 downwards.
ACGAGGGTGGAAATGCCGCTGAGGAGTGGCGCATCAAGCTGCCTCTCAGCCTTGCAAAGGTACCATGAATCGCAGAGACACCGGTGGATCGAACCACATGACGAGCATTGTCGGTCGTGATGCCACTGCCCGCCATGATGCTGATGCGTCCATCGGCCTGCTCCACCAGGTGGCGGATCCGATCCAGACTGTCCACTGCCGAGGGGGTGCCGCCCGATGTGAGAATGCATGCAAAGCCGAGGGCGACCGCCTGCTCCAGAGCCGTCTCCAGCGATGCCGCCCGATCAAAAGCCCGATGAAGCGTGACCGGAAGACCCTCTGCCTCACAGATCAGCCGGCGGCAGAGCTCCTCGTCTAAGTCTCCATCCGAAGTAAGGGCTCCGAGCGAGAAACCGGCTACACCCAGCCGACGCAAAACCCGGATATCCTCCAGCATAACATCAACCTCGGTCTCAGAGTAGAGGAAGTCACCCGAGCGGGGACGGATGATCGGGATGATGGGGAGATGACAGTAGCAAAGGGCTGTCGCCACAGTGCCGTAGGAGGGCGTGGTACCACCCTCGGAGAGGGCGGCACAGAGCTCTATTCGGTTCGCCCCACCCCGCTCAGCCTCAAGGCACGAGGGGACATCACCGGCACAATTCTCGATGACGAGTTCACTTTCCTTCATTTCTCAGCAGGTCATTAAGGGTGTGAAAGGTCAGCCTACCCTTCTCCACATCCGGATGCGAGATCTGTATCGTCTTCGTATCCCCCGGGAGCAGGTCAAAGAAATTATCCGAGTAGAGAGCGCCCTGCCAAGGGGACTCGATGAAGAGGTCCTTAATCAGGGTCTCAGCGGTAATGGTAACCGTCAGCCCTCTCTCTGTCAGTCGCTCCTCGACCAAATAGCGAGGACGTGGCAGCTTCATCTGCCGAGGACGGACGCTATAGTAGAGCTGGCGTGCGATCTCCTTCCCATCGCCTTGCCTCACGATCAACTGTGCAAGGATGGTATCGGAGGTGAGCGGTCTCCGGAGTCGGGTCACCTCCGCGGAGAGGGGGGTCTCAGCCACCCGGCAGACATAGTGGGAAGGACTCGCAAGGAGACTCCCGTCTGTCCGCATCCAGGTCACCTCCACATCGACAGAGCCCCTAAGCAACGGGTCATCGGAGACGAGACAGAGGGCGAGCGAGTCCCCCCGCTCCACCAAGTCGACAATCGTGGACCGGTAGGCGCGCTCCACCGCATAGTGGAGCGCCTTGTGATTGCCCCAGTAGTCGACGGAAGACCAGCTGACCGTGGGCCAGACATCATTGATCTGCCAGTAGAGCGAGCCGGCATTGTCGGGATAGGCGCGACGGATGGCACGGATGGCATAGCCGGTGGCATCTCGCTGCTCGAGGAGACTCTGGTAGGTGAAGTCGGCAAAGCTCTTGGGCGTCGGGTAGTCCCGCTCCATATAGAGTCGCAAGCGCTCATTGCCTCCCGGGGAGCGCTGCCGATGCGCCACGAGAGGATGGTTGAGGCTGAGGGAGTCCGCCTCCGGGGCAAAGCTCTTAACGGTCTTCATCTCGGGGAAAGACTGCAGCCCGTACTCGCTTGCGAAGCGCCCTGCATGGTGATCAAACGTGGTGTAGTCCTCTTCGCCAAACCACATACCCCAGTAGTGTGCATCGCTGCGCGAGAGGCTCTCGAGGTCGCCCCAGTTGGAGTCATACGGCGAACCGTGTATGTAGTCCACATGCGGTGCGTAGAGAGCGACACTCTCAGGGAGGAGCTTTCGGAAGAGCTTTTCATACCCTGTCGTCATCTCCTGCCAGACCTCGGGACTGTACTTTGACTTCCAGCCCCAGTGGCGCATCCCCTCTCGGACCTCATTGTTGCCGCAGAGGAGAGCCAGGGAGGGGTGATTGCGGAGGCGCGAGAGCTGATCTGCCACTTCGCACCGCACGTTTTCCATAAAGGCGGGGTCGCTCGGATAAGTGGTGCAGGCAAAGGGGAAGTCCTGCCAGATCAGGATCCCGTAGCGATCTGCCAGCTCGTAAAACTCCTCCGTCTCGTAGATCCCTCCGCCCCAGACACGCAGCATATTGAAGTGCGCCGACAGCACGTCCTCCACGAAGAATTGCTCGAGGCTCCTCCCATGGTCGCCCATACGGCGGTCGTGCGGGAGGTAATTGGCCCCTTTGGCGTAGAAAGGTCGGCGATTGACCACGAAACGGAACGCCCCATCCGTCTGATCAAGTCGCACCTCCCGCAGCCCCACTCGGAGGCTGTCCCTCTCTCCCGTGGCGTCCTGATAGACCAGCGTGTAGCGCTCTGCCTCTCCACAGCCGTGTGGCATCCAGAGCCGTGGCTTCGGGATGGAGAAGGCGACCGAGTCACCCGTCATCACCGCACGCTCCAGCTCCACGCCATCCGGATCGAGAAGTGTGAGGGATGCCCCTCGCGCACTCCGGCTGCCACTCACAGTGAGAGTGGCTGAGGTCGGCTCCGTACCGCTCCAATCAATCTTACTGCGGACGTAAAAGTCCTCCGGATGAAGTCGCTCCTTTCGCTCCACAACGGGCGGTGCAAAAAGACCCATCGAGATCAGCCGAGGTGCCCAGTCCCACCCGTAGTGGTAGGGGGCTGTCCGGATGTATGGGCTGTAGAATATTTTTGCACGATCATTATCGGCAGGATAATTGAATCCATTGCTCTCGTAGAGGAGCTGACCGATCTTCGTCGGCGAAAGCAGGCGGATCACCAGCCGATTGGTCCCGGGGCAGAGATGACCATCGAGGTCATAGGCATAGGTCCGAAAGAGGTTTTCTGTACGACCAAGCAGCGCGCCATTGAGATAGACCTCCGCAAAAGTGTCGACCCACCGGAGGCGCAACCGGTAGCCGGAGAGCTCCACACCCGACAGCTCAAAGGTGGTCCGGTAGACCCACTCCCTATCGCTCACCCACTGGATGCTGTCCTCGGAGGTACCGACAAAGGGATGAGGGATCAGCCCCTGACGGAGCAGGTCTCGCTGCACCATGGAGGGGATCTCCACGGCGACAGAGGTAGAGTCGGGCTGCCCCTCCTCCGTCAGGTCGAAGCGACTCAGGACGATCTGAGCAGTGAGCGACGGCAGGAGGGCAAGAAGAGAGAGGGCAAGAAGAGCTCTTCGGACAAGCATAGGGGACTGTGAAATAAAAAAGAGGAAGATCTGCGTCCGACAGAGACAGCTGACCTTCCTCTTGTAACTATAGAGACTTACTTCTTAAGCGCAATGTGCAGCTCATCCAGCTGCTTCTGATCCACCGTGGCAGGAGCATCTACCATCACATCGCGACCGGAGGTATTCTTCGGGAAAGCGATAGTGTCGCGGATGCTATCCAAGCCGGCAAAGAGGGAGACCCAGCGGTCAAAGCCATAAGCGATGCCTCCGTGGGGCGGTGCACCGTACTTAAAGGCATTCATCAGGAAGCCAAATTGCTCCTGTGCACGCTCCTCAGTGAAGCCGAGGGCATGGAACATCCGATCCTGAAGCTTGGTGTCGTGGATTCGGATCGAACCGCCACCCACTTCGACACCATTGATCACCATGTCGTAAGCGTAGGCTCGCACCTTACCGGGATCGGTCTCCAGCAGCGGGATGTCCTCCTCCACCGGCATAGTGAAGGGGTGGTGCATCGCCATATAGCGCCCCTCCTCCTCGCTCCACTCGAAGAGCGGGAAATTGACCACCCAGAGGCACTTGAAGTTCATCGGGTCCATAAGGCCCTCACGGCGTCCCATCTGGAGACGGAGACGTCCCAGCTGAGTCCGACACTTCATCGCATCGTCACCACAGAGGATCAGGATCAGGTCACCCGGCTCTGCCTTCATGGCATCGCGCAGGGAAGCCCTCTGCTCCTCGGAGTAGAACTTATCGACACTGCTCTTGACACTGCCATCCTCGTTGATGCGCGCGTAGACCAGTCCCTTGGCCCCCACCTGCGGACTCTTCACGTAGTCGGTCAGCTCATCGAGCTGCTTGCGCGTATAGCCGGCGCAGCCCTTGGCACAGATACCACCGATGTAGGAGGCCTCGTCGAAGACCCCAAATCCAGTCTCGGTGATCGTCTCCTTGAGCTCCACGATCCGCATGTCGAAGCGCATATCCGGCTTATCAGAGCCGTAATACTTCATAGCATCCTGCCAGTCCATCTTGAGGTAAGGCTCCGTCTGCTCAATGCCGAGGATTTCCTTGAATAGGTACTTGCTCAGTCCCTCAAAGGTGTCTGTCACATCATCCTGATGGACGTAGCTCATCTCGCAGTCGATCTGGGTAAACTCCGGCTGACGATCGGCACGCAGGTCCTCATCGCGGAAGCACTTCACCACTTGGAAGTACCGGTCGATACCGGCAATCATCAGCAGCTGCTTGTAGGTCTGAGGGGACTGTGGGAGGGCGTAGAATTGTCCCGGATTCATCCTTGAGGGGACGATGAAGTCTCGCGCACCCTCCGGAGTAGACTTGATCAGGAAGGGCGTCTCCACCTCCATAAACTGCTGCTCGTCGAGGTAGCGACGGATCAGCTGCGCCATCCGGTGGCGGAGGGCAAGATTGCGTACCACACTGGGTCGGCGGATGTCGAGGTAGCGGTACTTCATCCGCAGCTCATCACCGCCATCAGACTCCTCCTCGATCGTGAAGGGAGGGGTCTCGGAGGCTGAGAGGATATTGAGCGAGTGGACGTCAATCTCAATGTCACCGGTAGGCATCTTGGGGTTCTTCGAGGAGCGCTCCACGACGGTACCGACAGCCTGGATCACATACTCTCGACCGATCTCAGATGCCTTCTCGAGCTGCTCATGGCTGCTGCTCTCAGCGAGGACCAACTGGGTGATCCCATACCGATCACGAAGGTCGATAAAGGTCATCCCGCCCATCTTACGTATACGCTGCACCCATCCGGCCAGCGTCACCTCGGAGCCAATATCGGAGGCGCGAAGCTCTCCACAAGTCTTTGTTCTATACATGATATCTCACACTATGTGCGACTAACTCCGCACGAGCAGCCGCACGAGGATTATTTTATTCTCTGATGCTCTCAGTATCTCTGCGCTAAACTTTGGAGAAAGCTCCACCACCTCTCCCCGACCGGGGATAGACTGGCTGACCGACATGATATAGCCTGCTATGGTCTTGAAGTCCTCCTCCTCAGGCAGTCCGATGTCAAACTTATCATTAATATCATCCAGCCCGGCACGACCTGAGAGTATGTATTCCTCCTCGCTCACCTTACGCATAACGATATGCACCGTATCGTGCTCGTCCTCGATGTCACCGAAGATCTCCTCCACGATGTCCTCAAGGGTGACGATCCCGGAGGTCCCTCCCAGCTCGTCCACTACGATCGCCAAGCCTCGCTTGCGCAGCAGGAGGCTCTGCATCACCTTCTCTATCGTAAGCGTCTCGGGCACATAGATCGTCTCCTTGATATGCTCCTGCCAGCTACTACCGTCCTTGTGGCAGCGAAACATCTCCGTGCTGTGGATGTAGCCGATCACATTATCTATCGACTCGCGGTAGACGATGATCTTGGAGTAGCCGGTCTTGATGAAGAGGTCCAGTAGCTCCTCCATAGAGGTATCCTCCTCGACAGCAGAGAGCTCGTTGCGAGGGATGAGACAGTCGCGGACCTGTATGTCCGGAAACTCGAGGGCGTTCTGCAGCAACATAGCCTCATGCCTCACCGTAGGGTCGTCCTCCGATGAGGTGTTTTGCCGGATGTAGTAATCGAGGTCGACCTTGCCGAGAGGGCTCTGGTCATTGGTCTTTCCCTTGATCCCAAAGAGGAGCAGGAATAAATTCGTCAGCCCGCCTGCCAATATCGTGATCGGGTAAAAGAGGACATAGGCAAAGGTGAGGGGGAGCGAGGCAAATTGCATATACTCATTGGGTCTCGCCTTAGCCACAGACTTAGGGACATACTCCCCAAAGATGATCACCACCGCAGTGGAGATCAGCGTCTGGATCAGCACGATCAGGAAGGCATTGGTCATCCACTGCCGTAGCAGCGGCTCAAGGAGAGCGGCAAAGAGCAACCCGTAGATGACGTTGATCACATTATTCGCCACGAGGACGGTGGTGATGTACTTCCCGGGGCGGTCAAAGAGGAAGGTCTGAGCCTTACTCCCCACCCCCCGCTTGGCCTTATCCAGCTCCACCTGCAGCCGATCGGACGCGAGGAAAGCGGTCTCGGACGCGCTGAAGAAAGCCGAGAGCAAGACACAGAGTACTATGAAGAAGTAGATCATCGACTTACCGTTGCTTCCACCTCACTATAGAGGCGAGATAGACAAAGATACATAACCCTCACCTCTATCTCGATGGTCTATAGGGATTGGGCCGCGCGGGGGATCGTCTCATCATGAGAGAGTCTCGCGGTCGTAAAGGAGGAGCCGTGACACTATCCTGAGGCATCACCGAGTCGGTCGTGGAGGGCGCAGCGGGTGACGAGGTCACCTCACCATTCTCATTGACATCCATATGCCCTGCCGTATCGTACAGCTCGTACATCGTCATATACTGATTACTCTTGAAGCCAAAGCGGCTCCGCAGCTCCTCACCCGGTCCTCTCAGGATCCGGATGCTGTCGTGGGAGTAGACCAGCTCATTGTCCTCGTCCCAGAAGAGGTGGTTCCCAAAGAACTGAGTCCCCTCTCGATTGAGGATATGGATATTCTCCTTCAGCTCCCAGAGGTGACGCGACACGTGGTAGTAGGCGGTGTCGGCGACGATCGATGCCTGCGTCTGAAAGAGGGTGTCAAATTGCTCCAGATAGATCCCCTGAGGGAAGACCCACTGATCCTCAGGCTCACTACGGGTCAGCCAGAGGTCGGTCACCATCTTATACTTCGTCACTCCGCTGTCGGAGATGAAGGTTACCACATCCTTCGTGATCGAGGTGTACCCCAAGCTATCGATGAACCTACTGACCAAGTCGGACTTACGTCCCTTGCATCCGGTCATCAGCAGAGCCGAGAGTAGGACAAAGAAGAAGCAGGTGCGACCCCACAAGGTGGAGTACACCGGCTTCTTGCTCTGACTATGTATCGATAAGGATCCTATCTCAGGCTCCTCCATGAGGACTTAGTGATGAAAGGGTTCGATGAGCGTACGGATCGACCGGCGATCAACGTACGCGGATGGTGGTCGTCTCACCGATCCACCCCCCTACGGTAAAGGACTGACCCTCCTGTAGGTCGGGGTGCATAAAGATATCCTCCTTGGCGGGATAGGCAGCCGAGTAGGTGCCGATCAGTTTATTTGCCTGAGCAGTCACACTTGGGTCGATAGCCTTGGCGCGAGCAGCCTTGTCGACGACGAGGCAGTAGACGACACGCTGCTTCACCGGATCATCCGGGTAGATGCTGCCGGCGGTAGAGGCGTACATACTGGCGATGAGGAGCATCGGCGCACCGAAGCCCGGCTTGGCAGCCATCGCAGCATTGCAGTACTGACGGGAGGTGACGTAGCTGTGACGATCGTAGTACATCACTGCGAGGGCGTAGTTGGCCTCTCCCTTCTCGTCAGCATCGGTACTGAGGTCAATAGCCTTCTTGTAATACTCCTCGGCCTTGGTATAATTCTTGTCAGCGAGCGCCTTACGTGCCACACCGAGAGCGGCAGAGGAGCTCGGCTCGAGATTGAACATCGCCTCAGAGGCGGCATAGTAGGAGGGGCTCTCCGTGCAGCCTACACTCTGGAAGAGGGCAATCGTCTCCTTGAGGAAAGTCTTGTCGGTATTCTTCTCCTTGATCTGAGGACCATAGATCGACTCCATCACATCACAGCTGGCAGCACCACTGGCGGCAAAGGCCTGCAGTGAGGTGGCCTGATAGCTGGCGATTGCCTCAGCGCGGGTGGTATTGCCCTCGGCCTCGGCGCTGGCCTTCGCCTCAGCATAGAGCTTGTCGACAAAGGTCTGATCCTTCACATACTGCGCCTTGAAATTCTGATCCAGAGTGGAGCGGAGCATCGAGGAGTAGGTGAAGTAGTAGAGCGTCAGGGGGTCGGTCTTAGCACCACGCTTGTCGATCACCGGCTTGAGGCGGTCATACATCTTGACATAGTCCACCTCACTGGGGTAATACTTCAGCTGATCGGAGATCATACTGCCGAGGATGTAGTCCTCACCGGTCTCCTCGTCGTCACCGAAGTACTTGATACGACTATTGTACATATCCATCAGCCCCTCGTAAGCCTTCTTCTTATCCTCGGGAGTCTTGGCGTTATCGATCTGCCAAGTGTAGATCTCGGCACCCTGGATGTAAAGATCCTTGGACTGAGCAGGGCACTCGTCATAGACGCGCTTCCAGAAGGTGTAGGCATCTACGTAGTTCTTACTCTTGAGGTAGATCTTGTAGAACTTCGTGTTCTTGGCGCAGGCTGCCGTATCAGGCTCAGCTGTCGTGGAGGGGGTCACATAGGTGCCGGCATAAGCCGAGAGTCCTAATCCCAGTGCGAGGGTGAAAAGTAACGATTTCATTGATATGAGTTGGATTTTTAGTTTTCAATATTGTTTTCCGAATGCTTCATCGGTACAAGTATGATGAAAATATCCGGGATAGGTTTATTTATCAATAGATCTTGAGCTTGCGGAACCAAGTCTCATTGAAGGCAAAGCCCAGAGTGAGCCGGAGCATGTCGCTGCTGAAGCCACTCTCCTTAGCTGCCAAGCCGTGCTTGTACTCGAGCGAGAGGTTGAGGGCTGAGTTGCGTTCGAGACCATAGAGGAGGATCGGCAGCCCGACACCGACGGAGGCACCGATATACTTCATCTGCCCAATGGGTGCCACCTCGTAGTAGGAGGTGGAGAAG
>CAMXXM010000028.1 GCA_947253195.1 uncultured Porphyromonas sp. | reverse complement strand
GATCTACACCATCCAGGAGGCTCGCCGTATGGCGCAGCAGCAGGAGCTTGATCTCGTGGAGATTTCGCCCAATGCAGATCCGCCTGTCTGTAAGATCTTGGACTACCAAAAGTTTCTTTACCAGCAGAAGAAGAAGGCTAAGGAGCAGAAAGCCAATCAGGTCAAGACGACGCTCAAGGAGATCCGCTTCGGACCTCAGACAGACGACCATGACTACAGCTTCAAGCTCCGCCATGCCATCAGCTTCCTGCAGGAGGGTAGCAAGGTGCGTGCTTATGTCTTCTTCCGCGGTCGGTCCATCGTCTTTAAGGACCAGGGCAAGCTCCTCCTCCTTCGTTTTGCCAACGATCTCGAGGACTATGCGCGGGTGGATCAGCTCCCTAAGCTTGAGGGAAAGCGCATGAGTATGCTCTTCTCGCCCAAGAAGGGAGTCGCTAAGAAGAAGAGTGACGATAGTAGCAGTAGCAATCAACATCACACCTCTGATGAAGGCTCCGATAGTGAGCCGGATGAGGAGGCGTAATAACGTCCACGGCGTGAGCCGCGGCAAATACTAATTTATACAATACATAATCCATCAAGTCATGCCTAAGGTTAAGACTAATTGCGGTGCTAAGAAGAGATTTTCTCTCACCGGATCAGGAAAAATCAAGCGTAAGCATGCTTACAAGAGCCACCTCCTGGCATGTAAGTCCAAGAGGCAGAAGCGTGATCTCACCAATACCGGACTGGTACACGAGTCCAATGAACGTGGGGTCAAGAAACTGCTTGGACTTGCATAAGTAAGCGGTCGACTACGTAAGATTTTAGTAACAGGATGATGAGCAGATAAGTGCGGGGAGTAATGATCCGCCGCTCATGTCCACAGAAATTTTAGAATCATGTCAAGATCAGTCAATCATGCCGCATCTAAGGCGCGGCGCAAGAGAATCCTCAAGCAGACCCGTGGCTACTATGGTGCACGAAGGAATGTCTGGACGGTAGCTAAGAATACTTGGGAGAAGGGACTTACCTACGCTTACCGCGATCGTAAGGTCAAGAAGCGCACTTTCCGTGCCCTCTGGATCCAGCGTATCAATGCGGCTGCGCGTCAGGAGGGATTCTCCTACTCAAGGCTCATGGGGATGCTCCACGACAAGGGTATCGAGATCAATCGCAAGGTCCTCGCTGACCTCGCGATGAATCACCAGGAGGCGTTTAAGGCGATCGTAGATAAGGCTAAGGCCTGATACAGCGGTCTTAAATACAAGACTCATCTAAGAGCAGCATCGTAGACTCTACGGTGTTGCTCTTTTTTTCGTGCTATCGGCTCTGAGGCGGGTAATTTCTGGGTATAGGCAGTACCGTATCGGAGGAAATTGTGGCTCTTTTTGTTGCAGTTCGTTTTAGGGAAAGGTCTTGACTTGGAAAAGTGTTACCTTTGTGTCTATCATAATCATATACTGTAGTTATGACTCTATTCAGTGTCAATATCAATAAAGTAGCCACTCTTAGGAATGCCCGGGGGGAGAATCGTCCTGACATTATCCGGGTGGCTAAGGACCTCCAGCGGATGGGGGCGCAGGGGATCACCGTCCATCCCAGACCCGACGAGCGTCATATCAAGTATGCCGATGTCCCGGCGCTGAGGCAGGTGGTCGATACGGAGTATAATATCGAGGGCTATCCCTCTGAGGACTTCCTGACCTTAGTCACGCAGGTGGGTCCTGATCAGGTCACCCTGGTGCCTGATGCACCGGATGCACTGACGAGCAGTGCCGGGTGGGACGTGGAGACGCACTACGACCAGCTGGAGAAGATCATCGACCGACTTCACCGGGCCGGCATCCGCGCCTCTATCTTTGTGGACACAGATCTGGAGAATCTCGTCGCTGCTCGGAGCGTAGGGGCTGATCGAGTGGAGATGTACACGAAGCCCTATGCTGACCTGTATCCGACGCACCCTGAGGAGGCTGTCCAGCCCTTTGTGGCCTGCGCCAGGCGTGCCAAGGAACTGGGGCTCGGAGTCAATGCCGGTCACGATCTTAGCCTCGACAATCTGGCACTACTCCATAGGTATATCCCGGAGCTGGATGAGGTCTCTATCGGCCATGCCGTGATCTGCGAAGCCCTATATGAGGGATTTGAGAACGTGGTCCGCAAGTATCTCGAGATCCTCAGTAAGTGAGATAATTAGGTGGGAGAGGATGTAGTATTGCACAATAATCATATCAGAATATCATCAGATGAATTTCCTTCAAATAGCGGCAGACACACTGCCTCAGCTCTCTCAGGTGGCAGGCTCCGCCGTCACCGATACGGAGGCGATGAATCTATGGGACTTGGCTGTCAAGGGAGGATGGATCATGATCGTCCTCCTGCTCCTCTCGATCATCGCCTGCTATATATTTGTGGAGAGGATGCTCTTTTACAACAAAGCCGGCAAGAGTAATCCTTCCTTCATCGAGAAAACTCGGGACTATATCCGTGAGGGCAAGCTGGAGTCTGCCAAGGATCTCTGCGAGGCCGAGCATACTCCGGGTGCGAGGATGATCTCCAAGGGGATCGATCGCTTGGGACGTCCGACAGAGGAGATCATGGCAGCGATAGAGAATGTGGGCAACCTCGAGGTGCAGCGCTTGGAGAAGTCACTTCCTCTCCTCGCTACCGTTGCCTCCGGTGCGCCGATGATCGGCTTTCTCGGTACGGTGACCGGTATGATCCGCGCCTTCTACAATATGGCACAGGCGGGAGCCAATGTCGATGTCTCACTGCTCTCCTCCGGTATCTATGAGGCACTGGTTACGACGGTCGGTGGTCTGATCGTCGGTATCCTCGCCCTCTTTGCCTACAATTACCTCACGACGCGGGTCGATAAGATTGTCTCAAAGTCTGAGTCGGAGGCCCTGGACTTTATGGATCTGCTCAATGAGCCTACCGTCACGTCTGCACGAAAGGGAGGGATACACTGATGAAGCTGAAGCGTAGATCCAAGGCTATAGGAGACTTTAGTATGGCGTCGATGACCGACGTCATCTTCCTGCTCCTGATCTTCTTTATGGTCTCGAGTACCCTCGTGGTGCCGAGTGCCCTGCGGGTCCTGTTGCCTAAGAGTTCTCAGCAGACCAATGCCCGCCCCGTCACTCGTGTCACCGTCACCCGGGAGGGGGAGTACTTCGTCGGTATCGGTAATGGAGAGGATCGGCAGGTGGCCTTTGATGAAATTGCCCCCTTCCTGCAGGAGACTCTGGATCAGAATCCTGATATGTTCGTCGCCCTCTATGCGGATGAGGGTGTGCCGTACGGTGAGGTGGTAAAGGTGCTGAATATAGCGGTGGAGAATCGCTATCAGATGGTCCTCGCCACTCGTCCGCTCAAGGAGTAATCATGGCTCAGGCAAAGTACAGTGGAGGAAGATAAGAGAAATAGCAGGCAATGGATCTCAGCAGCCACCGCGGTGGGGGTGCATATCCTCGCTGTGGGACTACTCTTCGTCATCCTCATGCCTCCGGTCAAGGTCCCGGATCTACCAGCCGGGATCTTAGTCTCCATAGGAAATATGGCAGAGGCTGAGGGAACCTACGATCCGCACGAGATCATCCCACCCGAGGAGGTGGACCCTGTGGAGCCGACACCCACACCGCCCGATGAGGATCTGCTGACACAGGACCTGCCGGAGGCTCCGGAGGTGAAGCAGGTCAAGCGACAGGAGTCAAAGAAGGAGCCGGTGAAGAAAAAGGACACCCTGGCTGAGCTGGAGAAGCAGCGCCAAGAGCGTCTCCGGGAGGAGCAGAAGAAGCGCGAGGCAGCAGATGCTAAGCGTAAGGCTGATATCGCCGGTAAGGTGGCAGGTGCTCTGGGAAATGCTCAGAATGCATCCGGATCGGGGACTACCCCGTCGGGCTCGACTACAGGGCACCAGGGCTCTCCCTCCGGTAATGTGACCGGTGGAGGTGCGGGCTCCGGAGTGGCAGGCTTTGGCGGCTGGTCTCTTGCCGGGCGCGATATTGTGGGCGGGCTCAAGAGACCCGACTTCACAAAGAATGTGGAGGGCCGCATCGTCGTCGCCATTACCGTCAATAGTAGTGGAAACGTCATCGCCGCCACGATCGCTCCGGGGACTACCATAGGTGACTACTCTATGCAGCAGAGTGCGATCAAGGCCGCCAAGGCCACTCGCTTCAGTCGCGCCGATCAGGTGAATAATCAGAGAGGAAAGATAACCTACAAGTACGAGCTCAACTGAGCTCTTTAGATCAAGAAAATATGTCAAAGACAGCTTATATTATCCTGGCAGATGGATTTGAGGAGACTGAGGCGATGGGTGCCTGGGATGCTCTCCGTCGGGGAGGCGTGGAGGCGACCTTCGTCTCAATCAACGACACGACCTCTGTAGAGGGTGCCCACGGACTCCACTTTACTGCCGACCATACCATCGATGAGATCCGGAGGCAGCCCGCTGATGTCATCGCTCTACCCGGTGGAGCTACCGGCACAGAAAATCTCTACCAGAGCGACAAGGTGAGGGACCTGATCACCTCTCAGCTGAGAGATGGTCGATTGGTCGGTGCCATGTGTGCCGCTCCCTCTGTGCTTGGCCGTATGGGACTCCTCCGCGGCAAGCGAGCCACGGCGTACCCCGGGTGGGAGAAGTACCTCGAGGGAGCAGAGGTCGTAGAGACCGAGGCTGTTGTGGACGGACAGATCATCACTGCGAGAGGTCCCCGCTACTGCTTCGCCTATGGTGTGGCGATCCTGTCACAGCTTGAGGGACGAGACAAAGCCGCTGAGGTGGCACGAGGTCTGCTCCTGGATGAGCAGGTGGAGCCTCTTGATATATAAATGGACAAGAAATAGTTATGGAGATAAATAAAGAAGAGATAAGGGAGGGACTAAAGTTTTACAATACCGAGGATCGTAAGCTGGAGGACTTCAAGCCTCTCCAGTCCCCTCATGTCGGTATGTACGTCTGCGGCCCCACGGTCTATGGTGACGCCCACTTGGGTCATGCTCGTCCTGCCGTCACTTTTGACATCTTATTCAGGTACCTGTCTCACCTGGACTATAAGGTACGCTATGTACGCAACATCACCGACGTCGGTCACCTCGAGCACGACTCCGATGACGGTGAGGACAAGATTGCGAAGAAGGCGCGGCTGGAGCAGATCGAGCCCATGGAGGTGGTGCAGCACTACTTGACTGCCTATCATCACAATATGGAGGCACTCAATGTCCTCCCTCCCTCCATTGAGCCTATGGCGAGTGCCCACATCCAGGAGCAGATCGAGCTGACGCAGCAGATCTTGGATAATGGTTTTGCCTATGTCTCGGGCGGATCGGTCTACTTTGATGTCGAGAAGTACGATAAGAAGTACAATTATGGTCGCCTCTCAGGTCGCAACATCGAGGATATGCGAGCGAATACGAGGCAGCTCTCCGGTCAGGACGAGAAGCGCAATCCGCTTGACTTTGCTCTCTGGAAGGAAGCCTCTCCGGAGCATATCATGAAGTGGAAGAGTCCCTGGGGCATCGGCTTCCCCGGGTGGCACTGCGAGTGCACCGCTATGGGACGCAAATATCTGGGGGATCAATTTGACATCCACGGAGGCGGGCTGGACTTGGTCTTCCCCCACCACGAGTGCGAGATCGCTCAGGCGGTCGCCGCGATGGGTCATCCGATGGTCCACTACTGGCTCCATAACAATCTCATCACCATCAATGGGCAAAAGGTGGGCAAGAGCCTCGGTAACTTCATCACGCTCGATGAGGTCTTCAGTGGCAAGCACAAGCTCCTCGATCAGGCGTATGATCCGATGACGGTTCGCTTCTTTGTCCTGATGGCTCACTACCGCAGTCAGCTCGACTTCAGCAATCAGGCGCTGCAGGCTGCTGAGAAGGGACTGGCCCGGCTTCACGAGGCCTACAAGGCACTAGACTCGCTCAAGCCTGCTGCCTCTCGGAGTACCGAGGTGAGGGATTTCATCCACGCCTCCTATGAGCACCTCAACGACGATCTCAATACCCCGCAGGTGGTTGCAGAGCTCTTTGATGCAGCTCGTGTGATCAATACCGCCAAGAATGGTGATCAGCCGCTCACTGAGGAGCAGATCAGCGACCTGCGTCAGCTCCTCGATACGTTCCTCTACGGGGTGCTGGGTATGCGTGTGGCGAATGCAGGCCTGTCCTCTCAACATCAAGAGGCCTTTGACGGCGCGATGGATCTCCTCCTTGACCTGCGGCAGCAGGCTAAGGATAGGAAGGACTGGACTGTCTCCGACGAGATCAGAGACCGCCTGACGGCACTCGGCTTTGTCGTCAAGGACACCAAGGATGGTGCCGAGTGGTCGATCTGACAAGTTTTCTGTCCCCTCTCACTAATACCGATATTAGAGAAATCTAATATCGGTATTAGTCTCGCCTTCTATCGGTATTAGATATTCCTAATACCGATAGAAGAAGTGGCTCCCATTAAGTGGCTGTGATTCATGGCCCTATGGAGGTGTCTCCGAGACTCCCGATCGGAGACTGAGATATGGGGGGTATTTGAGATTTGTCTCGATGGCGATTGCTCTGCAATTGGGGATAAATTGGCTCGATATATCGAGAGAATTGTCTACCTTTGCAGAGTAGAGGGGGATTGGGCCCGGTAGCTCAGCTGAATAGAGTGTCAGATTCCGGATCTGAAGGTCATGGGTTTGAATCCCATCCGGGTCACTCGATACATATGTGGTGAGGCAGGGGTGTGTACGCGCTTTGTACCCCGAATTATTTTGCTACATTTGTGACAGAACAATAAAAAACCAAATAGATATCAATCATGAATTTCCTGAAATACTTAGGCGTCCTCGTTATGCTCATCGGAGCCGGAGTACTGGTCTTCATCGGTGTTACCGGTGGTGCACAGGCTAATATAGGGCTATTCGTAGGTCTTGGTCTCATCCTTTTGGGCTATGTCCTCCACATTGTGCTGGACAAGAAGGTGTCCGAGCAGGAGCGACTGCATAACTGAGCCATCCCTCTCCTCTCCCTCTTCACGTAGAGCAGAGGCTTTCTGCCCTACAGATGATAGAGGACCGATATTTCTATAGAAAAAAGAGATAGAGGAGCGGTGTATCCGGTGGCACCGGGTGCACCGCTCCTCTTCAGGTTGTAATAACACACCCGCTTTCCGACTGAGCAGACTATGCTTAAGATACTCAACGATCAGACCACTCAGCGACTGCTGGCCGGTGCAATGGAGGGCGTAGGCGCCCTGGATGAGCATCAGCTGGCGGAGAGACTTGCTGACGCTTTTATGACCCAGCTACAGAGGGAGCTGAGGTCGAGGCAGCACCTGATCGTCTTTGCCGGTCCGAGTATGGCGGGAGCAGTGGCACTACTCTCCGCAGTCACGCTCAATATGCTGGGGCACACCACCGATGTCACCCTGCTCAATGACAGTAGCTCGGGGGTGCTGCCTGAGGTGGTCTCTTGGGCCAAGACCAGAGCCCTTGAGTCGGGACTGGCCTTGCGTGAGGTCAGTCGGGACTTTGTCCCGCCCAAGATGGATCATAGGACGATCGTCATTGATGGGATCTGCGGCACGGAGCAGAGTGGTCGCTTTGCCGGTGGCCTTGCCAATGTCTGCCGGTTCATCAATAAGAAGCGCCCCTTTGTCATCTCTCTCGATATGCCATCCGGTCTCTGTGCTGAGGACAATAGGGACAATGACCCTGAGGCTGTCATCCACGCCAGTGTGACCTACGCCTTTCACTCTCCCAAGCTGGCTTTCTTCCTGAGGGAGAATGCGGCACTTGTGGGAGACTGGAAAGTCCTTAGTATCGGCTTGGATGACAACTCCCTCACGAGCGATGTGAAGTACTACCTCCTCGAGGACGGAGATATGGAGGGTGCCTTCGGCTCTCGGAAGCGCTTCACCAATAAGTACGACTATGGGCGGACGCTGCTCATCGCCGGCTCCAAGGGGATGATGGGCGCCTCGATCCTCGCTGCACGAGCTGCGATGCGTGCCGGGACGGGTCACCTGACCATTCACCTCCCTGCCGGAGCGGATGCGATGATGCATATCGCCGTCCCTGAGGCGTTGGTCACCGAGGATCACTCTGCGGAGGGCTTCACCGGCACCAGCGAGGATCTCTCGCTCTATGATGCCATAGCCGTGGGACCCGGTCTTGGGCGGAGTGAGGCCACCGGTCGCGCTCTCATGGAGCTCATCGAGAGCAGTAACCGTCCCATGATCCTTGATGCGGATGCACTCTACCATCTCTCCAAGTGCCCTGAGAAGCTCAGTGCCCTTACTGCCGGATCGATACTTACTCCTCACGCAGGGGAGTTTGATCGCCTCTTCGGTCCCTCTGACATCGACTACGAGCGACTGATGAAAGCAGTCGAGATGGCCTCTCGCTACGCGTGCTATATTGTCCTCAAGGGAGCCTTTACCGCCACCTGTACGCCGCGGGGGCGTGTGATCATCAATTCGTCCGGAAATCCGGGTCTCGCCACGGCAGGCACAGGTGATGTGCTTACGGGGATCATACTTGCACTACTCGGCAAGGGCATCAAGCCGCTGCATGCCTGTGTGGAGTCGGTTTTTATCCATGGCTATGCAGCGGATCTCTATCGGAATGAGGCGTCTGAGGAGACGCTGACAGCCTCCGATGTGATCGACCGTATCCCGATGGTGTATAAGGGCTTCCAGGACTACTCTACGCCCTGGGACAAGACCCTCTGATCCGGTGTGGAATGGATTAGGCAAGGAATAAGAATAGGCAACAACGGTTTACCACTTATGCGAATAGGAGACTCGGCTCTCATGCCACCGGTGACGATGTCACTGATATGCGTCAATGGAGTGATGCTGATCGCTCTCTGGCTTTGTCAGAGAGTGGGTATAGATCTCAATTTCTTCTTGGGGCTCCACTATTGGCAAGCTCCCAGCTTTAAGATCTATCAGTTTGTCTCCTATATGTTTATGCATGGTGGGTTCAGCCACTTCTTCTTCAATATGTTTGCGCTCTGGATGTTCGGCACTGTGATCGAGCGAACCTGGGGTGCGAAGAGGTACCTGATCTACTACTTTGTCTGTGGCTTGGGTGCGGCATTAGTGCAGGAGATCGTCTGGGGTATCGGGATGTCACCTGATGCACTGGTGTACTATGGGGACTGCTTGATCACGGTGGGGGCGAGTGGAGCGATCTTTGGGATTCTCCTTGCTTTTGGGATGCTCTATCCCAATGCGCCTCTCTTCATCATGTTTATCCCTATCCCGATCAAGGCTAAGTGGATGGTCATCGGCTACGGCATCATGGAGCTCTTTGCCGGAGTGTCGCAGACAGGAGACAATGTCGCCCATTTCGCCCACCTCGGCGGGATGATTTTTGGCTACCTGCTCATCATGTACTGGCGCAAGCGGGACAAGAAGCGGGTACGAGACGGGGTGCAGGAGTTTTTCTGATACTTCCCATGGGAGACCGGAGGCATAGAGCAAGCCTGCTGAGCACCACCGGACGGATTGTCTGGACGGTGGTGATGGCGCTGGTATTTCTCCTCTATGGAGGAGCGATGCTCTCGCCCTCTATCTCACCGCTCAGGACTCAGATTCCCTCCTTCCTTAACCTCTCTTTCCCATTTCTACTCGCGGTAGTCCTCCTTCTCCTCGTAGCTGCGCTGGTGATGAGACTATGGAGGTCTGCCGTTGCTTGCGTGCTCTTACTGGTCTTGAGTGGAGGCTATATCCTTACCTTTTTCCCTCTCCACAGTACTTCGCTGAGTGAGACGAGGGATCTGAGAGTCGTCTCGTACAATGTTGCCAATATGGCTCTTAAGGATGACGCCGGCACCCCGGCAGCTCTTCACATCCTTGAGCAATCGGGAGCCGATATCATCTGTCTGCAAGAGGGGGTCTCCCCGGAGCAGATAGGAGGATATGGTGGGGAGGGGAGGAGGCTCCTGCAGTGCTATCCCCACCGTCGCTACTACTCCGATGATCGGCTGCTGCTCCTCAGCCGGTACGACATCATTGATGGCGGTATGATCGACTATAAGTCTTACACCAATGGCTCCGCCTGGTATCTCCTCAGGATTGCACCGGACCGCTCCCTCCTCTTGGTCAATAACCATATGGAGAGCTATAGCCTCGCATCGGAGGAGAAGGAGACCTTCCGTGGCTACCTTACGAAGCCGAGCCTGGAGGAGATGAAGTCTCGCCTCCTCGCGATCAAGCGGAGGCTTGGTCCGTCGCTCAATATGAGAGCCGGTGCGGCCAATGTTGTGCGAGATAAGGTGAGATCTCTGCAGCGAGACTTCGCGCCTACATACACCATCATCTGTGGTGACTTTAATGATACGCCTATGTCCTACTGCTACTCTCGCATCCGGGATGACCGCAGTGACGCCTTTGTGGAGACAGGTAGGGGGATGGGGGTTTCATTTAATGAGCCACTGTATGCATTTAGAATAGATCACCTCTTTTACGACGGTCCACTGAAGGCTGTGGCAGCGGAGATCCCGAGCCAGAAGGAGTGCAGCGATCATAACCCGCTCTTGGTAGACTTCAAGACCCTCGATACAAACGAATAAGCTCCCCATGTCCAGTAAAGTCAGATCTTTCCTCGCCCGCCTGATCACAGGAGTCCTCTACGTCTCGATCATACTCTTTGGGATCCTGACGGACTCGGTCAATATGATGGCGGCTATTTTTGCCATCCTCACATCCTTTGCCACCTACGAGTATCAGACCATCACTCAGGTCAATAGGTACTTCCCGATCCTCAAGACGGTGCATGCGGTGATGGCAGGCGTGCTCTTCTTCATTATCTTCAACGTCATCTCGCAGGGCTATACCTACAAGCATCTGCTGATAGCAGTACTCCCGTATGTTGCCTACTACCTCTTCTACATCATAACGGAGCTCTTCCGGAGACGTCCCCATG
>CAMXXM010000027.1 GCA_947253195.1 uncultured Porphyromonas sp. | reverse complement strand
ATCTCTCGGATAAGAAAAACGCCATCGGCTACCCCGACAGCCCCATCTTCTCCGCCGACAGGATCTCAAGGGATAGGGAGCTTATCCACTGGACGTCTGCCAATAAGGCCGGAGTCGCCTTCGATCACATCGAGATGGACGCCGGCAATAAGTCCGGCACGGAGGGCTTTGCTCTCCTCAGGGATCTGATCAATGCCAATAGTCTAACGAAGTAAACCGAACGCCATGAAACAGATAACTCTGAACACACTTCTCCTCTCTGCCCTCCTGGCACTCGGCTTGGTGGCATGCGACAGCAAGAGTGACCTCGAGCCCGGCTCCCTCACCGGCGACACCGCTGCGGTGCTCAATCTGGTGAAGGACGATGGTAAGATGAGTCAGTCCTCTCCCTACAGGATCACCGGCTTCGTGATCAGCGACCCGGAGATCACATCGCAGGACGTGATGATGAATGTACAGCTCTTCAGACCCGCAGAGGAGACCCGCAAGGTGACCCTCGCCGTGGATAAGGAGGCTGCCGACCGCTACCAGCAGCTCCAGGGACAGTCATATAAGCTCCTCGACCCCTCCATGATTGCTCTCCCGGAGCAGGTCGTGGTGAAGAAGGGAGCAACCTACTCCGACAATTTCACGATCAAGGTCAGTGTCCCTGAGACCTTGGAGCCCAATACCAAGTATCTCTTCGCCATCGCGCTGACCGAGGTCGAGAGCAGCAAGGTGATACGCCCGATACACAGCATCGCTCTCTATACCGTTGAGCGCTTCGTCGAGTCCGATGACATCCTTAAGTCCGTTCGCCTCACGAGAGACCTCTACTTCACCCTGGCACAGTCCTTCGGCAACAAGGGGGACGAGGCCATGACCTTAGAGACACTGATCAACGTGGAGAAGTTCCGCACCCCGGATGATCCCGGAGAGGCAAGCATATCCACCCTGATGGGTGTCGAGGGAGGCACGCTCCTGAGATTTGGAGACAGCGGCGTCCCCGGCAATCAGCTGCAGGCTAATGGCACAAAGATTGACTTCACCTTTGAGACCGGCAAGTGGTACCACATCGCCATGACCTGCGCCGATGGGATTACCAAGGTGTACATCAATGGTGACCTCAAGGCGACATTCCCCAAGGGAGGCTCACTGTCCGGAGGCAATCCCTTCCTGATCGGCCAAAGCTACAGCCAAGGGCGCGGTATCCAGGCCCGACTCTCCGAGACCCGTGTATGGTCGGTGGCCAGGAGTGCTGAGGAGATCAAGGATAATATGTACAAGGTGGATGCCAAGTTCGGCGGACTGCTCGCCTACTGGCGCATGATCACAGCAGACGGCTCCGTCGTCTCCGATGCCACCGGCAACAACTACGACCTCCTGCAGAAGGGGCAAGCCGCTAAGAGTGGCGATCAGCCCGTGGAGATCTACGAGGAGTCCTCGCCCATCACTATTGAGTAAGAGAAACTTTACGATGATTATTTCGATGAAAAGAAGATATACTGTCTCAGGGCTGGTGGCTCTTGCGATGCTGACGGCATCGTTGATGACAGGGTGTAGTCAGCAGGAGCCCATCCTGCTCCCTGCTCCCACGCAGTCAGCAACCACTCCCGCCCTCAAGCCCTACTCGATCTCCTCTCAGGACGGAGATGAGCAATTCACGAGTGTCTACCACTCCAGGACGGTGGACCTGAGGGTCGCCCTCCCCTATGAGGGCTGCACGGTGCAGCTACTTCCTACGACAGACGAGGAGGTCGGCGCGATCACCGATAAGCTGGAGCACTTCACGCACTTGGGTGCCTTCACTCTCCTGCCGGAGGAGTGTCGCACCACCGAGTGGGTCGATGATGCCGAGGATCCTCTCATCAAGCACCTCAAGGTAGCCCTCACCGGCATCGAGGATCTCGACTATGGCTACTATGTGCTGCCGATCAAGGTACAGGCCGCAGAGTACACCATGAGCCACTACATACTGATCAACCGTCTCGGGGACGTGGTCCCGCTGGGCGAGGCGACCAAGAGACTCCCCCCGGATCTCCTGGGCGGTCCCGAGAGGACAGAGCCGATGAAGATGGTCGCCTATGTCGAGACGAATGATAATGACATCAGGAATTACGGCAATCTCATCCTCACAGGTAGCCGACTACCTGTATTTGACTTCATTGTGCTCTTTGCCGCCAATATGAATTACGATGCTGTCAAGGGGAGGAGATACATCTCCTTCAACGACAAGCTCCAGCCCATCGTGCAGCACCCCGAGATCTACATCAAGCCATTGACAGACCGTGGGATCAAGGTGATCGTCGACATTCTGCCGAATCACCAGGGCGTAGGGTACAGAAATTTCCAGAGCTACGAGGAGGCCCTCGACTTCGCCAAGGAGGCAAAGATGTGGACCGACAAGCTCGGCATCGACGGATGGGATATAGATGAGGAGTATGCCGAGTACTGGAAGCTCCCCGCCCTCGGGTCCACCGAGATGTCTGCCCTCTGGATGGTCAAGGCCTTCAAGGAGGTCATGCCCGACAAGCTCATCACGCACTACGAGTTCGGTAGCCCCTTCCGTGCCGACCTGACCGATGAGGACGGGAAGTCAGCCAAGGACTACGTGGACTATAGCTGGTCAGACTATGGTGTCTCCTCACTCAGCTTCATCGACATGCCTAAGCTCCGGTATGGCAATAGATCCATTGAGGCCAATCGCTCATGGGCAGTCGCCGGAGCCGCCTCATCGGCTCGGGCGGTCCTCAGCTCCGGGCTCGGGCTCTTTATGTACTTCAATCTTAACCCCGAGGCGCTCCACAACGGCAGCCAGATCGGATCCCTCAGCGAGGTGACCAAGATCTTCTACGGAGAGTCCTGTGACTTCGTGGGACCACTCTACAAGGGCCCGGCTAAATGACCAAGACAGCAATGGATATGAATAAGATACTTACTGCAGCCCTACTGACTGCTCTTACACTCTCCCTGACCCTCCTCCTCGGCTCCTGCAACTGCGGCGTTGACATCCCTGACGCCCCCTCCGCGATCACACTTGACCGCACCGAGGTGACTGTCCCTTGTGGCGGGACCGCTCAGGTCATCGTCACGGCAGGGTCGGGAGACTACTCTGTGGTACTCCCCCAAGTCTCTACCGCCACCGCGGTCACACATGGAGATACGATCATACTCCATGGTAAGGCTGATGGCCGGGTGAGTGGGGTGGTGAGAGACAACCTGTCCGGGATGACGGCTCAGCTCAAGGTCTCCGTCGCCTCAGCACAGCAGCTCCTTCGGCTCTCTCAGTATGATGCCGGACTACCCATCGGTAGCTACGTTACCCTGTCGGTACTCTCCGGCAGCGGAGACTACATCGTAGAGGTGGCTGATGATGCCATTGCCTCCGCCAAGGTAGTACCCTCCGGGATCCGCATCGTGGGTCTCAAGGAAGGCAACACCACGGTCTCAGTCAAGGACAATGCCACAGGAGCAGTGGGCAAGTGTGAGCTTACCGTCTCTATGAGAGCCTTCAAGCTCGACCTGCCGGAGCTTCCCCTCACCTTCCCATACGGTGAGAGCCGTATCATCGGCATTCTCAGCGGTAATGGGACCTACAGCGTCAAGAGCGCAGAGCCCGCCATCGCCAGCGTGGAGTATAAGTCGGGTCAGTTTGTCATCACCGGTATTGACGCTGGGACCACGACAGTCACCCTGACAGACGACATCTCCGGGAAGAGCTATGAGGTACAGGTGGTTATCACACTCAAGCCTCTCACCCTTGATCTCCAGGAAGAGATGGTCGAGGTGCCTATGGGCTACGGCTCTACACTTAAGATCCTCTCCGGTAATGGAGCCTACGAGCTGACAGCTGACGAGGCACTCTTCACCGCTGAGCTGCGAGATGACCTCATCGTACTTACCTCTAAGAGTAAAGGCGAGGGGACTCTGGTCATCAAGGATACGAAGAGTGGTGAGACCAAGGAGGTCACTGTGCGTGTCCGCGACCTGATACACTCCGGGAGGGTCACCCTCTCCTCCGTCACGGTACGTGTGGGTGAGACGGCCAAGATAGAGGTCCTCAACGCCGGTTACTGGGACTACTATACGTGGAGTGTCAAGGACGAATCACTTGTCTCGCTCTCCCCACGAGGTGGCTGGGGCGAGCCTTTCTCCTGCACCGTAAAGGGTGTCAAGCCAGGTAAGACGATCATACAGTTATCTATCAGCGACTGGGGAAGTGGTGCCAAGGTGATCGAGGAGATCCCCGTCACCGTCACCGAGTAATCCCTCACTATACCTAATGAGAAACGGGGGTGTGCCGAGATGATCTCTCAGCACACCCCCGTTTCTCATCCATTTCTCCCCGCTCCACCACGCTGATTTCTTTTACCGATATTAGTGCGCACTAATACCGATATTAGAGTTTACTGATACCGATATTAGTCGCGACTAATATCGGTATTAGATCGCTGCCTGAGGGAGTGCGGTGGAGAGGGGTGACCTGGGACTATCGGTGGAGGAGGTGCTCCTCGCGCTTTGACTCGATCCAGCGGACCACGATGCGGGGGTAGTGGTCGCGCTCGAGGAGGTGGATCTTGGCGGCGATCTCCTCAGGTGTCTCCTCGGGGCTGATCTCGGTGCGCGCCTGGTAGATCGTCCTCCCGCGGTCGTACTGCTCGTCGATCTCGTGGATCGTGATGCCGGTCTCCCGCTCGCCGGCGGTGTGTACCGCCTCGTGGACGTGCATGCCGTACATCCCCTTGCCCCCATACTTGGGCAGGAGGGCGGGGTGGATATTGAGGATCAGACCCGGATAGGCCTCGAGGAGGAAGTGCGGGATGAGTGCCATGTACCCCGCCAGCACGATCGCCTCCACCCCCCGCTCGCGGAGGTAGGGCAGCAGCACCTCAGGGTCGGTCAGCTCCGCGCGGGTGAAGTACTTCACCTCGATCCCAAGCCGCTCTGCTCGGTGGCGCACATAGGCCTCTCGGCGATTGATCACCACGCATGCGACGGAGAGCGCTGCCTCCGGGTGGGCGCCGAGGTACTCGGCGATCTGCTCCATATTGGTTCCGTTGCCGGAGGCAAATATTGCTATCTTAGTCATAACGTGAAAATGCACGAACTTATTTCATTGTGCAAATTATATGTATCTTTGCCTTGTCTAAGGGTGAGGTATGCTGTGCGTTGATCCCATCCCTGTGAGACAAAGATACGTTTTTTCAATACTTAATCACTAAATAGACATACCAATATGACACGTGACGAAGTCGCAAAGAAGGTAGAGGACATCATCGTTGACAAGCTTAATGTCGATGCCTCTGAGGTAAAGGATGAGGCTAATTTCACCCTGGATCTGGGTGCTGACTCTCTTGACACCGTGGAGCTGATCATGGAGTTTGAGAAGGAGTTTGACATCAAGATCGAGGACGACGAGGCTCAGAAGATCCAGACCGTCGGCGACGCTGTGGACCACGTCCTAGAGGCTGTCAAGGATCGCTAATCATCGATCACCGGAGCCTCTGTCGTAGGGGCTTTTGCTTCGGAGAGGGCTGTCCCGTTGCCGGTACGGCTCTGTCCGCCTGACAGATCATAGGGGGTGTGTCCGTAGCTGCGGACCCATCCCCTTTGCTCGTAGGGGGAGCCGGAGGAGATCGGATGTCCGTATGGACTTCACTGCGCAATCAATCATACATACATGGAGCTAAAAAGAGTAGTCGTCACCGGAGTCGGCGCCATCACGCCGCTCGGATACGACGTGCCATCGACGTGGGAAGCAGCCAAGGCCGGGCGTAGTGGCGCCGGGCCGATCACGCTCTTTGACCCGGAGCACTTCAAGACACACTTTGCCTGCGAGGTGAAGGACTTCCGGGTGACCGATTTCCTGGACCGTAAGCTGGCCAAGAAGTGCGACCGATACACCCAATTTGCCCTCATCGCTGCGAGGGAGGCACTCGAGGACTCTCAGCTCGACCTGGAGCGGGAGGATAAGGATGAGATCGGGGTGATCGTATGCAGCGGCATCGGCGGGATCGGTTCGCTCGAGGAGAATATCCTCGACTACGATGCCGAGCAGGGACCCCACTTCTCACCCTATATGGTGCCTAAGCTGATCAGCGATATGGCTGCCGGGGTGATCTCAATCGAGTATGGCTTCCGGGGACCCAACTTTGGCACCGTCTCCGCCTGCGCCTCCTCGACCCACTCCATCATCTCTGCGGTCGACAATATCCGTCTTGGTCGCACGCCCATCTGCCTCGCCGGTGGTGCGGAGGCAGCGATCTCTGTCAGCGGGCTGGGAGGCTTCAACAGCCTCCAGGCACTCTCGACACGCAACGACAGCCCCGAGACCGCCTCTCGGCCTTTCTCCAAGAGTAGGGATGGCTTCGTCCTCGGTGAGGGCGGTGCGATCCTCGTGCTGGAGGAGATGGAGCATGCCGTGGCACGCGGGGCACGGATCTACGCGGAGATCGTCGGTGTCGGCATGAGTGCCGATGCCTACCACCTCACCGCCTCTCACCCTGAGGGGCTGGGCGCTCGCCTCGTGATGACGCGCGCCATGGAGGATGCGGGGGTCACGCCCGACAAGATCGACTACATCAATGTCCACGGCACCTCCACCCCCGTCGGGGACGTCAGTGAGGCGCGCGCCATCGTCGCCCTCTTCGGCGATCACGTGAGCAAGATGAGCATCAGCTCCACGAAGTCGATGACCGGTCACCTCCTCGGTGGTGCCGGAGCCGTCGAGGCGGTGCTGTCGATCCTCGCCCTCAGGGACGGGATCATCCCCCCGACGATCAATCACGCTGCGGATGACGATGATCCGGACTTCGACCCAAGGCTCGACTTTACCTTCAATACCGCCAAGGAGCGCCCCATAGAGTATGCGCTCTCCAATACCTTCGGCTTCGGTGGGCACAACGGCACCATCATACTCAAGAAGTGGAAGTAAGACGGGTGACCATGAGCCACATGGGACGCCTCCTGGACCTGCTTAGGCAGAGTGTCCGCACTCTCGGTCAAGCCCCCGCAAGGAGACGGAGGATCACTCCTGCAGAGGAGTACCGACGCAGCGTCGAGAGCTTTGTCCACGAGGTGACCGGGCAGAGGCCGACCGACTGGAGGATCTTTGCCCAAGCACTCACCCACTCCTCTTATGTCGGCAGTAACGGGGGGAAGCAAAATGAGCGGCTTGAGTACCTCGGCGACAGCCTCCTCGGTGCGGTGATAGCTGCCGCCGCCTACCGGCTCTATCCCGATGAGGATGAGGGTGGGCTGACGCAGATCCGCTCCTTCCTCATCAGCCGCAAGCAGATCAATAAGCTGGCGCGCAATATGGGGATCGATAAGATCCTCAGGGTCTCTCCGGGAGTCGACCTCGAGCACAGCGATGTGCCGGGGAATGCCCTTGAGGCCTTCATCGGGGCACTCTACCTCGACAAGGGATTTGAGGAGACTGCCGACTTTGTCAAGAAGCAGGTGGTAATCTCGCGGAAGAATATGGATAAGGTCTCACGCCAGGAGGAGGACTACAAGTCAGCCTTTATCATCAAGATGCAGCGGGAGGGCACGCCCTACCTCTTTGACTACCTCGGGGAGACGGAGGAGACGCCCGGCGAGGTGGTTCACCACATCGCGCTCCGCGTCGGGGCTGAGGGCGAGATCCTCTCCCGGGGGAGCGGTCCCAGCAAGAAGGCTGCAGACCAGATGGCAGCGCAGAGTGCCCTCCACCTCCTCGCCGAGCGCTGACCTTCCCACATCCACAGTCCGTCTAAGTAAGAGGGCCGAGCCGCACCCCGCGACCCGACCCTCAAAGTCGTTTACCCTGGCGCATCTCTCAGAGGAGATTTCTTCTTTAATGTGTGTCTATTCAGGTGGTAACCCCCGCGAGTCGCGGGATTGCTACGGATGCTGCTGCCATAAGGTACCTCGGTGATTTAGGGTCTTGGATTGCAATTTTGATTACCTTTGTCGTGGGGTGGAGGTCTTATCATCAGCACCAAGAGTAGCAAGAGACATCATGGGTATCAAGAAAGTGTACAACAGCAAGCAAGGTCAGTGGATCAGGAAGCTCCTCGGCATCAGCAAGGGAGAGGTACTGCCTACCCCCCACGAGCTGCGCATCGTACGCGTGACAAGCAGGAGTCTGCTGCGCGACTTTGTCGAGTATCCTGTGAGCCTCTACAAGGGGAGTCCCTACTACTGCCCGCCTCTCATCGACGGCGACATGGACACCCTCACCAGGGGCAAAAACCCTACCCTTGAGCACTGCGACTATGTCTGCTACCTTGCCTACCGCGGTGACTGCATCGTGGGGCGCATAGCGGGGATGATCAACCACAACTGCAACGAGCGGTGGCACCAAAATCGCGCCCGCTTCGGCTTCTTTGACTTCGAGGACGACGAGGAGGTGGTCGATGCCCTGATGGACGCGGTGAAGGAGTGGGCCAATGACTATGCCTGCGACGAGCTGGTGGGACCGCTTGGCTTCACCGACATGGATCGCGAGGGGATGCTGATCGAGGGCTTTAGCCAGGTCGCCACCTTCATCGAGAATTACAATTACCCCTACTACCCCAAGCACATGGATCGTATGGGCTTTGAGAAAGACGTCGACTGGCTCGGCTTCCGGATCATCCCACCGCATACCGTCCCGGAGCGGTACCGCAAGGGTGCCGATCTCGTCCGGCGGAGATACAATCTTGAGGCCTTCATCGTGCACGACCGGAGACGTCTCGTGGAGGAGTATGCAGATGACATCTTCGACCTCTTCAATCGCACCTACAGCAACCTCTACGGTGCCAGCGTACTCACCAAGGCAGAGACGCAGCAGCTGATAGACACTTTCCTCCCGCTGATCAATACCGACCTCATAGGGCTCGTGCGTCAGGTCTCGGATGGGAAATTGGTCGGCTTCGGGGTCGCCATGCCCTCAATTACGCGTGCACTGCAGCGCTCGCAGGGGAGGCTTTGGCCCTTTGGCTTCATCCCTATCCTCAAGGCGCTCAAGAGCCGCAAGGCGGAGGTAATGGACCTAATGCTCATTGCCGTGGATCCGGAGTATCAGGGGCGGGGATTGATCGCTCTCCTCTTCGATATGATGATCCCGATCGTCCGGCAGTATGGCGTCCGCTTCCTGGAGTCCAATCTGGAGCTGGAGCACAATGTCCACGTGCAGGTGCAGTGGAATTTCTTCCGCAAGATCCACCACAAGACCCACCGCTGCTACGTCACCCCCCTGACGGAGAGGGGCGAGGAGCTCGCCAAGAGACGGCGGGAGAAGAGGGCAAAGGAGGAGGCGCAGAGAGACGAGGATCAGCCCAATAGACTGCTGATGCCCCGCACCTCCGTCGAGGAAATGAAGAAATACGAAGGAGAGAATAGGTAAATGACCGACGCAGAAGAGAAGACCGTCCTGCCTACCACACCCGATCCCCTCTACCAAGAGGATAAGATTGTCACCCTCGACCCGATGGAGCACATCCGGCTCCGTCCCGGTATGTACATCGGCAAGCTGGGCGACGGCACAGCTCCCGACGACGGCATCTACGTCCTCCTCAAGGAGGTGATCGACAACTCCATCGACGAGTACACGATGGGGTACGGCAAGCACATCTACATCACGATCGACGAGGAGGAGCACCGCCACGTCACTGTCCGCGACCACGGGCGAGGTATCCCTCAGGGCTCCCTCGCCAAGGCCGTAGGCACGATGAATACCGGCGCCAAGTACGACAACGAGGTCTTCAAGAAGTCTGTCGGGCTCAATGGCGTCGGGCTCAAGGCGGTCAATGCCCTCTCCACCCGTATGGCGGTCTCCTCCTACCGCGACGGGACGGTGAAGACAGTCGTCTTCGAGAAGGGGAAGCTCATCGAGGAGGGCGACATACTGCCCGCCCCCGGCGAGCACGACGGCACCTTCGTCGACTACTACGCCGATCCGGACATCTTCCGCAACTACCGCTACCAGCAGGAGTTCGTCCACAGCATGATCCGGATGTACACCTACCTGCAGCCGGGGCTGACGATCCACCTCAATGGCACCCGCTTCATCTCCCGTAATGGGCTCCTCGACCTCCTTGAGGACAATATGACCTCCACCCCGCTCTACCCCATCATCCATCTGCAGGGCGATGACATCGAGGTGGCGATCACGCACTCCACCCAGTACGGCGAGGAGTACTACTCCTTTGTCAACGGACAGAATACCCTCCACGGCGGGACCCACCTCTCCGCCTTCAAGGAGGCGATCGGCAAGACGGTGAAGGAGTTTTTCGACAAGAGTTACGACTACAACGACATCCGCTCCGGCATCACCGCCGCCATCAGCATCCGGATCCAGGAGCCGGTCTTCGAGTCGCAGACCAAGACCAAGCTCGGCAGCCGCGAGATCTCCGAGGGCGGCATCTCGATCCAGAAGTTTGTCATCGACTTTGTCAAGCTCCAGCTCGACAACTACCTACACAAGCACCCCGACACCGCCGAGATCTTGCAGAAGAAGGTGGTCGACAACGAGCGGGAGCGGAAGGCCCTCCAGGGCATCTCCAAGAAAGCCAAGGAGCGTGTCAAGAAAGCCTCCCTCTACAATAAGAAGCTCCGCGACTGCACCGTACACTTCAATGACCCCAAGGCTAAGGAGCCGGAGCGTACCGAGATCTTCATCACAGAGGGACTCTCCGCCAGCGGCAGCATCACCCAGAGCCGCGACCCGGAGTACCAGGCGGTCTTCTCCCTCCGTGGCAAGCCGCTCAACTCGTACGGCCTCTCCAAGAAAGTGGTGTACGAGAATGAGGAATTCAACCTCCTCCAGGCCGCCCTCAACATCGAGGACGGGCTCGAGGACCTCCGCTACAATCGCGTCATCGTCGCCACCGATGCCGATGTGGACGGGATGCACATACGCCTGCTGATCATCACCTTCTTCCTCCAGTTCTTCCCCGAGCTGATCCGTGAGAATCACGTCTTCATCCTCCAGACGCCCCTCTTCCGCGTCCGAGACCGCCAGGGCAAGGAGATCATCTACTGCCTGTCTCTTATACACATCTCCGAGCCCACGAGACCGTTATTCTAATCT
>CAMXXM010000026.1 GCA_947253195.1 uncultured Porphyromonas sp. | reverse complement strand
GGATGAGAGTCGGTGACGACAGGCGCATCAGGGTAACGGTCTACAGGAGGGTGTCAGTCATCACCACCAAGCAGGCAGGCCTGCTCATCGGTGGAGGTGACGACATGGTCGCCATGGCTGTCGGACTGATGATGGCCTCGGTCGGCTATGCGCTCCTCATCGACAAGGTGACGATCAATCAGCCGATCATGTACAGCGACGACAAGGATGCACGCTACGAGGTGACCGCCTACCTATCGGACGAGGTGACGGAGAGCGTCACCTACGATACCCGTGTGGCTGGCGTGGCGGACATACCGGCGTGGGCTTATAAGGGGGCCACCCCCAGCCACGGGATGACCCCCCTGCGGCTCTTTGACGCTCTCTATCCCGTCTACGGGGTGCGGGGTAAGGAGTACGCCCTCCGTATCGCAGGGCCCCCCAGCGGGTGCTACTACGACTACGACGGCGACAGGGCGATACTCATAGGCTACACGGCGGATCTATACGCTGACAGGACTAATCTACACTTACAGACTATATCGAGCGAGGACTATCATGGCGAGGAGATATAAGTATCAGATCAATAGCAAGCGGGGCATCATCAAGGCGGTGGAGCGCCCCGCCGGCACCACTCTCCTACGGGAGAGTAAGGGGGCGTATGACCCAAAGACGACCTACTCCAAGGGCGACACCGTCATCTACAACGGGCTCTACTACACAGCCACCACCGGCACCGGCATCCCGGGTGAGGGTGACGGCTGGGAGCTCTCCGGCATTGTGAGTGCCAAGGGGGTGACCCTCTCCATCCGGCTGGATAAGCCGGTGCTGGACATCACGGACGGAGCAAAGGCCGTCACCGCCACAGCCACCGCCACCCTCGGAGGGCAAGACATCACGACCGGTCTCCCTGCAGACGGCTGGAGGTGGACGTGGAGGGGCAAGGAGCTCAGCGGTGAGACCAAGAGCAGCACCACCCTCACCGACATCCCGACCGAGGCGGGGCAGTACCCTGTCCGAGTGACGCACAAGCTCTTTGGCACATACGTCGAGGAGCAGGTCGTGCGGGTGGATGTTACCACCAAGCTCCGTGCCGAGCTGGAGGAGGCACTGGAGGGGCTCAGGCAGTCCACAGGCAAGGATCAGGCGGCGATGGCGGAGGTCTTAGGCAAGATCAATAAGACGCTCACCTCGCTACAGGAGCAGGTCGATAACGAGGTGAGCAACTGGTTTTACCCCGGTGCGCCCGCCCCCGATAGGGGGCCGGAAAATGAGTGGATCACCAATCAAGATAAGTACCGCCACATCGGCGACACCTACACCTCCGTGGACGAGAGCGGGGAGTGGATGGGTAAGTCTTGGCGCTATACGACTGAGTATAAGTGGCAGGAGATCCACGACACCCTCATCAGTAAAGCCCTCTCTGTGGCGGCAAAGGCGCAGACCACCGCCGACGGCAAGAGCACCACCTACTACACACAGCCCTCCCGCTACAGCGTGGGTGACAGCTGGGTGCTCTCAGCCGATACCACCGTTGGGGGCAAGGTGTATAAAAAGGGTACAATGCTCTTTGCGAGCTCCTCGAGCGATGTCTACGTGGGGGCTCACTGGGGGGAGCGGCTGAAGTACATCGACAGTGCAAAGCTCGATGCCGACCTCAAGGCAAGCGAAGCAAAGAGCAAGCAGGCGTGGGAAGCGTATGCCGCCGCCAAGGCAAGTCAGGCGAGTGCCGACACCCTCAAGGCAGCGAAGGAGTATGCCGAGGCGCAGGATGCCGCTCACGAGACCCGAACCAAGGCATACGCCGACAAGATCCTCACAGACAAGGAGCAGGCACTCATAGCCGCCGCCGACGCCAAGGCGGCAGCAGCCGAGACCCGGGCGAAAGCGTATGCCGACGGCAAGGTGACGCAGGCGGAGCAGCTCGCCATCGACAAGGCTCAGAAAGCCTATGAGGATGCCGTCAAGCGTGCCAAGGAGATGGACTCCGAGATACAGGTAGGAGGGAGAAACCTCGCTATTATGTCACGGATGATCCCCGGCTATCTCTTTGGTCAGATGAAAGAGACCGATGGAGTAGACGACCACGGGCGCAAGGCTGGAGACCCTGCATATAAGGTGATGCAGTATGGCGACTTTGTTTACGACCCAACCTACTACAGGTGGGAGGGAGCCACACCGATCACCTATCGGATCCAGTCCGTGCCGGAGGGCAGGACAGGAATGCCGGTAATACACTACCACGATAAGGATAAGCGATTTATCGGCTGGGTGTATGACTGGTCCTATCAGCCACCCGGCTACACCAAGACCCTGACACCACCGGCAGAGACCGCCTACATCCGTATATGCTTTGCCCTCCCACAAGCTGTGACAAAAATCGAGCGGGGGACGGTGGCGACGGACTGGACACCGGCACCGGAGGACGTGCAGGCGGAGATAGACAGAGCAAAGGAGCAGGCGACCAAGGCACAGACCTCCACCGACAACCTCAGGGGGTACGTCGATGGAGCGTACAAGGATGGGATCATTACCGAGGTAGAGAGCAAGGCGATAGCGACCTATATCAACGAGGTGGAGGCTATGTGGTCGAGTGCCTTCGGAGCCTACGAGCGGGTGTACCAAAATGCCCTGCTTGCCGGTGCGCCCAAGACCGCCCTCGGAGACGCTAAGATCACCCTTGTGGGGGCGAAAGACAACCTCGTCAATCAGATCAAGCAAGCCATCTCAGACGGCAAGGCGACCAAGGCGGAAGCGACCGAGACGGAGCGGCTCTACAACGTCTACAAGGGCGCACTCCGAGACTTCCAGCGAGCACTCAAGGTCGCCGAGGAGGCGATCCGCGACGCCACTGTCGTGGAGGTTGGCAGCGGTAGCCTAAATTACTTTCCCGCCGATGTGGTTAAGACGGATACAAATAGAGCCCTTTGGAGACTCAAGCTTGCCAACGGCTTCTTCCGAGCCGTCCCGGTCGGCGTGGAGGTGCCGATCAACATCGGCTATGACGTCTACTTTGCCAATGATCGGACGGACAATAAGGTCAAGACCACCCTCTTTTACACGGATGAAAAGGACAACTACAAGGATGGCTCCAGACGCTACATAATCGTCTCGGCGGTAACAGGGCTTAAGGGGCGCACCTGGCACCACATCTGGACAAGCGGCAAGGTAGCACGGCTCGACAAGCACGTACGCATAATGGGATGGCTCGCCGACACCTCAGATCTCGGTACATACCCCTCCGAGGTCAGGGATGTCTACCTCCGTGTCGGGGGCAGAGACTTAGGATGGACGCCTGCGCCCGAGGACGTGCAGGCGGCAATGGAGGCGGTTGCTCGAGCCAAGGCGGAGCTGGCGGAGACCAGGTCCAAGGCATACGCTGACGGCAAGGTAACAGCAGCGGAGCAGCTCGCCATCGATAAGGCTCAGAAAGCCTACGACGATGCCGTCAAGCGTGCCGGGGAGCTGGACGACGCTCTCAAGGGCGCACTCACTCAGGCGATAGACAAGGAGCGGAGGGATCGGGAGACGGCGGTACAGGCGATAGAGCAGGGGCTCTCGAGTGCCAAGACGACCATCGCCGCACTCGAGCAGGCAAAGGAGCAGATCGAGCAGGGCAAGCTCAGCATCTCCGACCTGCCCGATAAACTCAGGTGGATCTATGACGCCGTTGCCAACGGCAAGACGGAGATAGAGGGCGGGCTCATCCTCTCCAAGTACATCGGGCTCTCCAACAGCTCAGGCAACGTCACCTCTTATATGT
Source organism: uncultured Porphyromonas sp. (assembly GCA_947253195.1). GTDB lineage: Bacteria > Bacteroidota > Bacteroidia > Bacteroidales > Porphyromonadaceae > Porphyromonas_A. The sequence continues at coordinate 7,332 of CAMXXM010000026.1, read as the reverse complement.
CCGGGCAGGACGGTCCGGGGGCGCATATGCTCGCCGCCGGTGTCTCCTCCCTCTCCGACCAAAATGCCGTCTCCTACATCGACTACGACGGGAGCGCAAAGTTCGGAGATCTTGCGATAGACAAGAGTGGCTGGGTTATGATTGCCAACGCCGGTCGAGATCATCGACTGGCGGCTACTCATATATCAAACAACGCTGTTTCTTTTGAGGATCGCACCGGTGGCAGGTGGAGGGGTACCAAAGCGCGCATAGGGATGACCCCGATGGACGATGGGCTCGAGATAATCCTCGACGAGGGGGCACGGATAACCCTCGGGAAAAGAGGTGTGCACATCAGTGACTTTGACGATAGGGTAATGCCGAGGGTGCTGGCGCACGGCAAGTTTGACATTACGGGGAGGCTGCTCCTCGCTCGGTCGTTCGGGAGGTACACGCAGGGCGACTTCTCCTGCTCGAGGTTGGAGGAGGGTAAGTACAAGCTGACATTCCCGCCGGAGTGGATAAATCAGTACACGCTGGTTTTCCAAGGCACCGATCAGGACAGCCGACCGGGGTACTCGGCGCGCTTTGTGTCATTCGGACCGGCTACGCAAGAGGGCGGAGTAGGCTACGTCTACGTCTTCGGGGCGGACGACAGCACGCTCAACGACGTGGCGGTTTACTTTCAGATTATAGCAATGTAGTTTATTAATTAATGATTATTATGATGACAGACATCGGAGAGAGGGTGAGGGGGCTGCTGCAGGCGGTGCTGATCCTCGTCGCAAGCTTCCTCTCGCCGCTGAGTAACGCCTTTACCGTCCTTATCGTGATGGCAGTTGCGGATGTCTTTGGAGGCATGGCGGGCAATGTCTGGACAGGGCGGGAGGAGTTCAAGTTCCGCAAGGCTTTCCGCGCGGTGTACAAGATCATCGCCTACTGCATTATGGTGCTCTTGGTCCACTTTTGCGTCAGCTCTTTCGGAGAGGGGAGCTTGGCGGGTGTGCTGGTTAAGTTTCTCACTTGGACGATCAGCTACTGGTACCTCTCCAATATCCTCGGCAATATGTGCAAGGCTTTTCCCTCAAGCAAGGGGTTCCTTTTCCTTTACCTCGCTCTCTCGCTCAAGATCCTGCCCCTTATGCTACACCATATGGGGCTCAGCAAGGAGGGGGCGGATGACCTCACTAAGATGATCAATAAGGTGCGGGAGCAGGATGATCCCGTGCGCAAAGCGACAGACAATGACAACGGCAAAGAGTGAGCCCCGGGGGTGGCGCAACAATAACCCCCTCAACATCGAGTATAACCCCCGCAACAGGTGGAGGGGGCAGACGGGGAGCGATGGGCGGTTTGCCATTTTTGCGAGCCGTGAGTACGGCTACCGAGCCGCTATCGTGATCCTGCGTAACTATCAGCGGCGGTATGGGCTCACGACCCTTACGGAGCTGATAGGACGGTGGTGCCCGCCGGGGGAGGTGGGTAACAACACCCCTCGCTACATCCGGACGGTCTCCGAGAGGGGGCACCTGCCTACATCGGAGCCGCTCGACCTCGGTAATAAGTCGGTGGTCGTGCGGCTGCTGGAGGCTATGACGTTCGTCGAGTGCGGTCGCCCGGGGGATGAGGGGGCGATCAAGGGAGCTTTTGAGATGCTGAGGTATGGCGACTAAGATCGAGGCGTGGTGCCTTTTTCTCCTCCTCCTCCTCCTCACGGGGTGCGGGGTGCGGTCGGAGGTGCAGCACCATACGCTGGTGCGGGATAGCGTGACGCTGAGAGCGAGCGACACAGCGAGCATAGTGTGGCGGTATGAGGTGGCGACCACTTACGTAAGCGACACCATCCGCTCTGTCGTGGAGCGGGGGGAGGTGGTCGGCACGAGACGGAGGGCGGTGCAGGTGGATAGCGTGCTGGTCGTCAGGCGGGACACGGTGCTGATGGGAGCCCCCGCAGTACCACCTGAGGATCGGACGCACCGAGACAGACGGCTGTGGCTCCTCGGTGGTGCGGTCGTGGTGCTGGGGCTATTTGGGGCGGGCTACCTCGTGCGCCAGCTCAAGCGATAGCAGTTGTCAAGTATTCTTTGACAACTGCCTTTCGGAGCTTAGAGAGTAAGGCTTAGTAGGCAGGCAGTAATTAAGTAATCCTTAATAACTCAGGCGGGGGAGGGCAACTATTCGGTTTTTCCGGATAGTTGCCCCACGTTTGGCGGTCTCGGAGATCCTCCCTACCTTTGTCGTGCTAAGGCGTTAGCATTTCGCCTCCTTGCGCGGGGGCGTGAGTTGAAACTATGTTTTTTTCGGAAAAACAAAAGTGTTCGCACCCCCCCGGGGTGCGTGAGTTGAAACCATGCTTTTTATGGACGCAAGTCCGAGCAGTCGCACCCTCCGTGGTGCGTGAGTTGAAACCATGTCTTTTGATAGATACCGCTAACGTCGTTGCGAAAAGTCGTTTAGGGCTTGCCCCCACCAATGGTTCATCCTTTGGCGGGGGCTCTTTTTCTGAGATTAGTAGTCAAAATATTTGGACGTTTCGGATAATCTTCGTACCTTTGTCATACCAAAGAGGGAGAGAGGGGGCGCAACCCCAAAACCTCGGAGGATAACCCTAAACGATTTTTTACAATGACTACTATCAACATCATCAAGAGCGACAACAAGGTATCTGCAGAGACCCCCTACAACAAGACCTACATCAAGCGGGTCAAGGAGATCGGAGCAAAGTGGGACGCTAAGGATAAGGTATGGTCAGTCCCTGCAGATAAGGAGCAGGAGCTCCGACAGATCATCCTCGACGTGTACGGCTGGGAGGAGCAGAGCGCAGATGAGACCCTGAGAGTACGCCTGGACGGACGCTACTACGAGACCAGGCAGGGTGTCATTATGATAGGCGACATCCTCGTCGCTAAGCGGTGGAGCCGCTATGGTGGCGTAACTCTGTATAACGATGCAGAGTTGATCGATGGCGATTTCGGCTGGGACGGCAAGAGCAACATGCGGCCCCGCGTTATCGGATCCGAGACGACGGACGTTATTACAATAGAGATGGTGATTAGTCAGTATGACTATGATCGGCTTGATCTCCAATCAGAGTCTCACCTCTCTATCGTAGAGGAGTAAACTAATATGGACATCAACAACAAAGCAATCAAGCAGGAGATCCTTAGAGAGATGGAGCATCAGGGCATCACCGCCTACCAGCTCGCAGACGAGATAGGAGTAAAGCGGCAGACGCTCTACTCCTATCTCAGTGGTGCCACCGAGGGGATCAACTCGGTAACCCTCGCCAAGATCCTGCACCGGCTCGGCTTCCGAGTGCTATCGCCCGGGGAGGTTGGAAATGTTAAATCCCTACTTTGATGGTCAAAACATTTTGACGTTTCAACTATTTGTAGTACCTTTGTATTACCAAAGAGATAAGAGGGGGCGCAACCCCGGTCTCAGCGGTGTAACCCTAAACGATTTTTTATCATTATGCAACGCGAAATTCTAACTGACAGTTTCTCAAATGAAACCACGAAGTCTCTCACCGTCACGATGAGAGATGGTAAGAAAAAAGAGATCAACCCTCGCAGAGGTGAGATCTATGAGACAGTGACAGCCCGCCAATACTACAACATCCCAATTTGCGCCTACAGGTGCATTGATGAGGATGGCGTTATGGTGCGCTTTTATGGTTATGCGCTATCCGGAAGGGCAACGCTTGCGCAAGATTACTCGAGGCATTGTTTTTTTGAAACAATGGATCAGTGCCGCGAAGCTCTGCAAAATAACCACACATTTACCCTATAAAGCGGCGCAAACATTATGGCAACGATTATCATCACCGACGGCGTAACCACCTCAACACTCGCAACTCAAGGCAACTATCCACTTACCGCAAAGGGGCTGATAGACGCAAAGCAGATCTGCAACTACATTGATAATGTCGTGTACGACGATGCAGACAGCGCAAGAGCTGCGCTCGGAGTGCTCCCCGAGAGAGACGCCATCCTCAAGCCGGTCGTGAGTGGAAAGTACGCCGCAGTAGTGTACGACCTCACTTGCCCGGATAGCGAGCAATACCTCACCGCCGATCAAGTAAGAGACGGCGTGCAACACCTTGAGCTCGGCTCCTCTTGGGCAGAGGTTAGATAAGCCCCCGCCACACATTCAAGAGGTGATCACCCTACCCGGGTGGTCACCTCTTGCCATATAGCACCCAGTCGATCACTCGGCGATTAGCCTCGTCCACCAGCTGGAGGTCATACTCCACATATGTGTCCATTGTCTCAGTCGCTCCGTGTCCGAGACAGAGCTTAATCGTGTCCCTCGAGATGCCTATGTTGGCAGCCGCAGTGGCCCACGTGTGGCGACACCAGTAGTAGGTGAGGTCGGGGTATAGGGGATGATAGGTGCGCTTGCCCTGCTTGCCTATCTCAGTGCCCCCCATACGTCCGAGGGCCCTATTGATGTGCTGCGCATATGTGCGGTGGCTCTTGTAGCTGTCAAACTCTCTCAGCAGGTGCGTCACCCCTCGGTGCCGCTCTATGATCTCCATCGCCTCGGGCTCCACCTTAATGGAGTAGAGCCGACCGGTCTTGGCACGGCGGTAATTGACGCGTCCGTGGTCGATCTCCGTGAGACCTGCCATATCCACGATATTAATGCCGATGAGCAAAAATCCGAGCAAAAATATATCTCTGTGTTGCTCCTCGTCCTCGGTGAGGGGGGCGCTGAGCAGCGCCCTAAACTCCTCAGGCGTGAGGTTGCGGTGACGGGTCGCCTGCTTAGGGATCTTGTATCGCCTAAATCCATATACATCTGTCAGCTCCTCGTCAATGGCAAGGTTAATCGCTGCACGGAGGTTGCGCATATGGATGCCGACTGTATTAATGGCCAGCCCCTCCTCTCCGAGGAGCCAGCCCTCGAAGCCACGGAGCCACCCCACCGTAACATCGTCAAGCGAGAGGTCTGCCCCCGCTGTATAACGCTCTATCTTGCTGGCTGTACTGAGGATTGACTCCTTAGTCTTATACCTCTTGCAACCCTCTGACCTCGCTCTCATATACGACACAACGTCTGTGGCTGTATTAGATGCCTGCCCCCGCTGTAGTGCCTGTCTCACCTTAGTCGGCGTGTCAAGCTCGCTCCAGCGTCCGCTCGCACGGAGCTCAAGGGCAGTCTGTTGCACGCTACCGAGGAGCAGGGAGAGGGCGGAGTTGATCCGCTTAGCGTGCTTACCTATGGCCATCCCTGTAGCCTTATCCCACTCATCGGCTCGCACCGATATGTCAGTGGGGATGTCCACCCCATACTTACCGAGTGGGACGTGGATAACGATTGGTGAGGTGCCGTCTGCACGTGTCGAGGACTTGCGTCCATCGAGCTTAAGTCTGATAGATAGTAGTGTCATAGTCTTGCGGGGTCCTTGCGGGGTTTTGGTACAAAATGGTGCGGTATGTTGCACTTTTTGTTGGCTTTTTGCGGTCCCGGACGATCCTCCTGTATCACAAAAACGAAGAGGAGAATAGTCTGTAACCGCTGTAGTACAGCAACTTACAACCATTCTCCTCTCAGTGGTCCCACACGGGCTTGAACCGTGGACTCCCTGATTATGAGTCAGGTGCTCTAACCAACTGAGCTATAGGACCAATATCGCTGTGCCGGATCCATAAGACCACCGATATTGGCGCAAAGGTACGATTTTTTCCGCTCACTTCCGCCCCCTCACACACCAAAAACCCCCTTGCGGACGTGGGTCTGCAAGGGGGCTTGTGTTGTCGCCCTAAAGGGGCTTAGGAGAAAACTGTCTCTCGACAGCTCTGCGTCCTAATATTAACCTAAAATCTAATACTATGAAAAACACACTGCAAATGTAAGCCTATTTTGCTTGATTCGCAAGTTATTTTTTTTATTGTCTCAATCCTTACGGGGCAATTCGCGTAAGGGACCAGCTGCCATCCTCCTGCAGGAGGTAGAGGAAGCGGTCATGCAGGCGGCTGGGTCGTCCCTGCCAAAACTCGATCCGGTGAGGTGTCACCTCAAAGCCTCCCCAGCTCTTGGGGCGGGGTACCTTTACCCCCACCTTGAGCGCCTCTTTGGCAAACTCGGTCACGATGAACATCCGATTGGGGATCGGGTGGCTCTGTGGCGAGATCCGAGCACCGACCTGACTCTTGTAGGGGCGCTTGGCAAAGTAGGCATCCGACACTTCCGGGGCGACATGCTGACAGATGCCCTCGATATGGATCTGGCGCTGAAGCTGGTGCCAGAGGAGGGTGAGGCTCACCTTGGGGTTGAGGTCGATCTGGTGCCCCTTTCGGCTCTCGTAATTGGAGTAGAAGATAAACTTCCCATCTTCAGAGATCTCCTTCAGCAGTACCGTGCGGGTACAGGGCTGACCGTCGAGAGTAGCCGTGCTGACGATCAGGGCTGTCGGCTCTATCACGTTGAGCCTAAGGGCATCCTCAAGCCACTCGCGACACTTGTCAAGTGGGTCCTCCGTCATGTCGCTGTGCGAGAGTGAGCCGACGTTGTAGTCGCGCCGGATGTCCTCGAGATTCATCTCCTCACTCTTATGATTGGTATCTGTCATTGCATTAGTGTATTATGTAAGATTAGGATAGGCTCTCAGCTCCGCCAGTAGCTGGGGTGAAAGAGTGAGAGCACGGTGAAGATCTCCAGTCGACCCATCACCATCAGCAACGAGAGGAAAATATGCGTTACGCCGCTTAGCGATGAGAGGCCGCCATGCGGACCGAAGACGCCCAGACCGCCCCCGGAATTGGAGAGGCAGGAGACTGCGCAGGAGAAGGAGTCGGTCAGATTGTATCCCTCAGCGGTGATCACACCGGTCGCAATGATGGCGAGGGCTGAATAGGCGAAGAAGAATGAGGTGACCTGCACCACCACCTTGTCGGTGATGGGGGTGTCACCCATACGGATGGTGGAGACGACATTGGGGTGAACGCGCCGGACCAGCTCCTTACTGAGGTTCTTTGCCAACACCTCGAAGCGGACCACTTTCAAACCTCCTGAAGTGGAGCCGGAGCAGCCGGCGACAAACATGGAAGCTATCACGATCAGGGCAAAGAAGCTCCCCCAGACGGAGTAGTCGCCGGAGAAAAAACCAGTGGTCGTCCCGAGGGTGGTAACGGCAAAGAGACTCTTGAGGAATGCATCTCCCACGTCAAAATAACCCGAGTGCCAAAGCCATATGGCACCAATGGTCGTCATGATGAGCACCAAGGAGAGGAACCAGCGGAGCTCGCTGTCCTGAAAAAGGCGCTTCGGCTGCCGCTTGACGATCGCAAAGTGGATGAGCGAGAACTGCGTCGCTCCCAGTAGCATGAAGGTGATCGCCACCAGCTC
>CAMXXM010000025.1 GCA_947253195.1 uncultured Porphyromonas sp. | reverse complement strand
ACTCCAGTCCCAAGGGGATGAAACTCCAGTCCCAAAGGGATGAAACTCCAGTCCCGTACGGATGAAACTCTGGATCCGAGGGAGGAGACTCCGGGTGGTGACGCATATTAGCGCTACAGAAGGCATTCAGCTCAATTGTGTAGAGTGGAAGACGAAGAATCCCTTTCGGGGACCCTTTGCCGAGCGTTATCTCACGAGAGGCTAACCAGTAGGGGACCCCTATGGGTCCGGTTTAATTAGCCGTGAAACTCAAATGCGTCACCCCTAGAAGAATTGACTCCTGCACGCTCTTTGTAGCGGAAATGAGCTACCTTTGCGACCAAATCAGCAAATCGAATGACAGAGATCGCAAAGAAAAGACATCAAACAGCAGAGGGCTACACTGCCGCCCTTCTCTCAGCTTTTACATTCGGACTCATCCCTCTCTTCAGCGTCCCGCTCCTCGCAGATGGGATGCCCACCTCTACGGTCCTTATGTATCGCTTCCTCTTTGCCACCTTGGCGATGAGCATATACGTTTTGGCCCGCAAGTCTTCCCTCCGAGTCACGAGGAAGCAGCTTGTCAGGCTCCTTTTCCTCAGCTTCCTTTACTTTGCCACCGCACACCTGCTCCTCACCGGATACGAGTTTATCTCCTCCGGTATGGCCACAGTACTACACTTCACTTATCCTATATTCGTCGCCCTCCTTATGCTGCTGATCTTCCGTGTCCGGCTCAGCAAGAGAGGCATGATGGCGATCATGGCAGCTGTGGCCGGGGTCTCTCTCGTCAGTGGGGTCACCTCCTCTGAGCCCATCAATCCCGAGGGACCTGCTCTGGTGATCACAAGTGGATTCCTATACGCCGTCTACATCATCACGGTCAATAAGAGTGTGGCCCGGACACTGAGCCACGAGGCACTGACCTTCTACATCCTACTGATCACCACGGTCTTCCTATCCATCTACTGCATCGCGGACGACAAGATGGTGCTACCTGCGTCGGTGATGGACTGGACCAACTTAGTGCTGCTGGGTGTCCTATCCACCACGATCTCCAATATCACGCTGGTCAAGGCAATAGACCTCATAGGCTCCACACCGACCGCAGTGATGGGTGCGCTCGAGCCTATGACGGCAGTCATGGTAGGGGTGATTGCCTTTGGCGAAGTGCTGACACCGACCCGTATCCTCGGAATACTGATGATCCTCGTGGCAGTGGTGCTCCTGACCACAGATAAGAGCAAGTAAAATAGTACCTTTGCCCGAAGCTGTCACCGAAGGGACGACAGACTCACTATTAGGACTGCATGAAGGCTAACGGTCACCACTTTCTCTCCTATCCTTACCGCACGTGGATCACACTGTCGATCCTCGTGGGATTTCTCGTCACCGGGTGCGGTGTCCACCGGCGGAGCATCACTGCAGAGGAGGTGGCAAAGGTGGCAGCAGCAAGGGACTCCCTCCCGGCAAGGGAGGAGACCCCCACAGACTCCCTACCGACTGACTCAGTAGAGACAGTAACGGCGCTAAGGGACAGCCTCGACCGAGGTGTAGCAACATCCGACTCCCTCTCGGAGGAAGGGCGTAGAGTGGAGCCCGGCGACAGCATCCCTACGGATAGTCTCCGGAAGGATAGTGTCGTGCCGGACAGTCTGCTGAGTGAGCTCAAGGTCCCGATGGACTTTACCTCCAATGACTCCATTGCGATCTACCCCAAGCGCAATATCGTGCGTATGTACGGTGAGGGGACGATCAACTACGGAGACAATAAGATCACGGGAGACTTCATGGAGATGAAGACCGACTCGGGGACAATCTTCTCCACCTACATCGACTATCCCGACTCTCTCAAGAAAGAGCGTCACTACGCCAAGATCACCACCGGGCAGGACGAGTACGAGGCAAAGTCGATGCGCTACAATGTCAAGACGCAGCGTGGCTTCATCACTGACGTGATCACGAAGCAAGGCGAGGGCTATGTCGTGGCGCAGAAGACCAAGCGTATGGAGAACTCTGACCTCTATATGAAGGACGGCAAGTACTCCACCTGCGAAAACCACGAGCATCCCCACTACTACATTGCCATGACGGAGGCTAAGGTCCGCCCCGCCAAGGATCTGGTCTCCGGACCGGTCTACCTCGTAGTGGCCGATGTACCACTGCCGATAGGCTTGCCCTTCGCCTTCTTCCCCTTCACCACCAAGCGCTCATCCGGACTCCTGATGCCGACCTACGGAGAGGAGGGCGACAGAGGATTTTACCTCCGCAATGGGGGCTACTACCTGGCACTCAATGATCATGTAGACCTCGAGGTGACCGGAGATCTCTATACAAAGGGCTCCTGGGGGCTCACAGGACGCTCTACCTATCGTCGGCGCTACCGGCACAGCGGGTCTGTCGACGCCTCCTACCTCAAGACGAAGCGCGGAGACCGCATCGCCGGCGACTACTCCGAGAGCACCGACTTCCGCATCGCTTGGTCCCACCAGCAAGATCCTAAGGCGGATCCCTATAGGACCTTCTCTGCCAACGTCAATTTCTCCACCTCTTCCTACAACCACAACGACCTCAATGCGCTCTATAATCAGGCGATGATGGGTCAGAATACCAAGAGCTCCTCGATCAGCTTCTCGAGACGTTTCCCCAATAGCCCATGGTCCATCACCGGATCGGTGGACATCACACAGCGCTCCCAGGATAGTACGGTAGCTGTGACGCTCCCCAACCTCTCATGGTCGGCAAGCAGGATCTTCCCCTTTAAGCGGAAAAAAGCTGTCGGCAAGGAGCACTGGTACGAGAAGATCTCTCTCTCCTACTCCGGTCAGCTGCGAAACTCGATCACCACGAAGGAGAATCGACTCTTTAGGACCAATCTCATCAAGGACTGGCGCAATGGCGTCAGCCACTCCATCCCTGTGAGTGCCTCCTTCGACCTCTTTAATTACTTCAAGGTAACCCCCTCTGTAAGCTACAACGAGCGGTGGTACAGCTCCCGGGTGACTCGCGCCTACGATCCCGAGAAGAACGACATCATCCCCGTGGACACCACCTATGGCTTCAATCGAGTGTACGACTTCCGTGCCTCGCTCGCCCTCTCGACGACCATCTACGGATTCTTCAAGCCCATGTCTTGGGTTCCTTGGATCGGGAAAAATGTGGAGATGATCCGCCACCGTATGGAGCCCTCGATCTCGCTCAATTACCAGCCTGACTTCGCCGACCCTAAGTTTGGCTACTGGGAGCATCTGCAGTACATCAGTAGGGACGGACGTCAGCTGGATAGGTGGTACAGTCCCTACGATGGGCAGCTGTTTGGTGTCCCCGGCAGAGGCAAAAGCGGTAGCGTCAGCCTCTCCGTGAGCAATAATGTGGAGGCGAAGCTGGCTGCGAAGAACGATAGCATCAAGGCTCGAAAGGTCAGCCTGATAGACAACCTCTCCTTCTCCACCTCCTACAACTTTGCCGCCGACTCCTTCCGATGGAGTGACTTCCAGGCAAATATAGCCCTCCGCTTTACTAAGGACTTTACGCTGAGGCTGGGTGGCTCCTTTGACCCCTACATCTGGGACTACTACGAGTATGACGGAAGGATAGTACCCTACCGTGTCGACAAGCTACGTATCGCTGCAGGGAAGGGGATCGGCTGGTTTAGAGGCACCTCGACAAGCTTCTCCTACAACCTTAATCCGAAGACCCTCAGTGAGCTGCTTGCCAAGGTAGGACTGAGGCGTAAGGACGAGAAGGATGAGGGCGATGACACAGCTAATCCTCCCGGCACCGAACAGCGACCGCGCGGAGGATCCGGCAACTCTCCGAATGGCGGTGGCGGAGGCTCCCTCTTCTCCTCCGGACAGAGCGATCTCGAGTACGATCCATACGGGTACAGTAAGAATGTGATCGACTGGAATCTGGGCTTCAACTATAGTCTTACTATGGGTCAGGGTCCGTTTGACCCTCGGATCCGGGAGTTCACCTACAAGTTCTCTCAAGATCTTAGCTTCAATGGCAACCTGAGCGTGACGAAGAATTGGCACTTCAACTTCTCCGCCAACTATAATTTCCAGCTCAATAAGATCACCAATATGTCGTGCAACCTGCAGCGCGATCTCCACTGCTGGTCAATGCGCGCCAGCTTCATCCCGGTAGGACCCTACAAGTCATACAACTTCTCCATTGCGGTCGATGCCTCTCTCCTCCAGGACCTGAAGTATCAGGAGAGCAGCCATCCACAGCGTACCAATCCCTGGTACTACTGACCCATGGGGCAGGACAGCCTGCACTGACTTACCCAAGAGCGGTCCCGACATTATCTGTCGGAGCCGCTCTTAGTTGTGCCAGAGGTTTGTCGAGACTTGATGAACGGACCTTGGTGCTTTTCGCATCAGGAGGGGACAAATAGTTATACTGAGCTGTGCCTTTTTCCACTCTCTCAGCCGGTAAATGTGTACCTTTACGTCCGAGATTTCCGTATGATAGATCGCAATACCATTGACCGCATCATGGACCGTGCCGACATCGTCGACGTGGTGGGGGACTTCGTGGCGCTAAAGAAGCATGGCAAGGACTACATAGGCTTGTGTCCTTTCCACGACGACTCAAGACCCTCATTCAATGTCTCCACGAGCAAGAACATCTGTAAATGCTTCGCTTGTGGCGTGGGAGGGACACCGGTCTCATTCTTAGAGAAATATCTACACCTCACCTTCCCCGACGCCATCAAGTACCTCGGGAAGAAGTATGGCATCCCTGTCGTCGAGACACAACTCTCTGCAGAGGAGCAAGAGGCGCGCACGGAGCGGGACAAGCTGCTATCTGCCAATGCCTTTGCGAGAGATGCCTTCACCAACGAACTCCACAATGGCAACGAGGGGCGACTCATCGGGCTGAAGTACTTCCGCGACCGAGAGCTGAGTGACGAGACCATCAAGCAATTTGAGCTTGGATACTCACCGAGAGACCGCCACTTCCTCTACTCTCTCGCAAAGGAGAAGGGAGTCTCTACCGATGCCTTGGAGCAGGTCGGTCTACTCTTCCGGACCGATGATGGAAAGTACATCGACCGATACCGCGATCGCGTCATCTACCCCATCCACTCAATCAGTGGCTCGATCGTAGGCTTCGGTGGCAGGATCTTGGTCAAGAAGGAGAATACGGGGAAGTACATCAATTCGCCCGCCTCCTCAATCTACGACAAGAGCCGTGAGCTCTATGGGCTCTACTTCGCCAAACAGGCGATCGCCAAGAAGGACAAGTGCATCGTCGTGGAGGGCTATATGGATGTGCTGTCGATGCATCAGCGAGGGATAACCAATGTCGTCGCCAGCTCCGGGACCGCCCTCACGACGCAGCAGGTGCAGAAGATCAAGCGCTTTACCTCCAATCTCACCTTTATCTTCGACTCCGATGCCGCCGGCATCAAAGCGGCCATGAGGGGACTGGACGTTGGACTGGAGCGTGGGATGAGTCTCCATACCGTGCTGCTGCCCGATGGTGAGGATCCGGACTCCTTCGCTAAGACCCACACAGCGGAAGAGATTGAGCAGTACATCAACGAGCATGAGGAGGATAGCCTGCGATTCAATGCCCGGGTCCTCTCGGAGCAAAATGGGACTGACACCCCTCAGGGCATCGCGGATACCGTGTCCGTCATAGCTGAGTCGATGACACATATCCAGGATAAGCTCATCCTGGATATCTACGTCAAGGATATGGCGCCTCGCCTGGGTGTCGAACCGGAGCACCTGCTGGAGCGGATCCAGAAGCTGCAGCAGCAACAGAGAAATACCATCCGACGGGAGTGGCAAAACACACAGCGCCGCCAGGAGCAACAGAAGCGAGAAGAGGGGGAGGCAGCCCCTTCCACCACTTCCGGTTCCTCAGAGTCGAAGGGTCAAGCAACCCCGCCTGACGAGAGGCTCAACCCCTTTGAGATCACGCTACTGGGTGAGATCATGAAGAACGGGCTCATGGAGATCCCCGACTACGAGATAGAGCCCGGGAGACATGGCTGTAGCCTGATCCAGGTGGTACAGAAGGAGACAAGGGATCTGAGGGAAAATGGTACCCTGACCACACACTTCTGCACCATACTCGATGAGGTGGAGAGACTATATGAGGAGGAGCCCAATCCCGATATTGCCAAGTACCTCTCTTGGCACGAGGATCCGGTGATCCTGCACACGGTGGCAGATCTGCTGATGAATGAGGAGGAGCTGAGCGAGATGCACACCACCTACGTCAGCGAGGCCTCCACACCGACAGAGGTGGTCAGTAGGGTCATGAGGACGATCCTGAGCTACAAGTACGACTTTGTCCTCAGGCAGATCTCGAACCTGCTTCAGCAACTCCAGTCTATCCCCACAGATCATCAGGAGGGTGACGAAGCACTGGATGAGAAGTCAAGAGAACTACTTGCCGAGCTGGCAAACCTAAACCAAATGAAGGTGGATATGAGTCGGATGCTGGGGGATCGCATCCTCACTCCGACCCTTAAGCTACAACCGCGACAACATTAGAAATAACGCATATTATAGATGGAAAACTACTTACTTGAGGCAAGAGACATCGTCAAGGATTACTCCGCTCATCGAGCTCTCGATCACGCAAGTCTGAGGGTTGAGCGTGGTAAGATCCACGGTCTCCTTGGACCTAATGGCGCCGGGAAGACTACCCTTATCCGCGTTCTGACCCGCCTCACCGTGCCGGACGAGGGGGAGATCACCTTTGCAGGACATCCCTTCACCAGCAAGGACCTAAGGCACATCGGCTATCTCCCGGAGGAGCGAGGCCTTTACCCTAAGATGAAGGTGGGCAAGCAGGCTCTCTACTTTGCTCAGCTCAAGGGGCTGGAGCGTAAGGAGGCTGAGCGGAGACTGCGCGAGTGGTTTGAGCGACTGGACATCATCGACTGGTGGGACAAGAAAGTGGGAGAGCTGAGTAAGGGAATGGCTCAGAAGGTCCAATTCATCTGCACCATTATCCACCAGCCGGATCTGCTGATATTTGACGAGCCGTTTAGCGGTTTTGACCCAATCAATGCGGAGATCCTGAAGAGGGAGATGCTTCGCTTGAGAGATGAGGGTCACTCGATCATCTTCTCCACCCACGACATGTACAGCGTGGAGGAGCTGTGCGACAACATCACACTCATCAACCACTCTCATGTGGTCCTCGATGGAGACATCCATGAGGTGCGTAACGACTATAGGGGAAATCTCTATCGGATCGTCTACGACTCCGAGATTGAGCTCCCCGAGGAAGTAAGGGAGAAATTTGTCTTCCGCACCGATGAGACTAACCTGTATGGCCAGCACACACTGGTGCTTGAGAATACCCCGGGGATGAGCTCACGCGAGCTGCTGGCGACCTTTGGACCCATCGGGGAGGTGGTGAGCTACGAGGAGATCATCCCGAGTATGAATGATATATTCATCGACGTGGTCAAGAAGAGCGGTGCCCCGACAGAGCTGCAGAGTATTACGGATAAGCAAAGAGAGATCGAAGAGAGCCATGAATAATTTCCTCATCGTACTCCAGAAGGAGTATATGACCATCGTAGGGAAGAAGTCATTCATCATCATGACCTTCCTCACCCCAGTCCTAATGATACTCTTGGGAGCTGTGCCGGCACTACTCGGAGTCTTTGCAAAGGATACCAGCGACAAGGAGGTGATCATCGTGGATCAGACCGGTAAATACTATGATGCCATCAAGGATGGTGAGGCTGAGGGCTTCCACTTTATGGATGGCTCTGCCGACATCTCGGAGTACAAGAGTCAGGCACTCTCCTCTGACAGCCTCTACGCTGTCGTGGTCATCACAAAGGATCTGCTTGAGGACCCTCGAGCCATCACGATCTACTCCACCGCTACGATCCCTCCGGCACTGCAGGATAATCTATCCAAGACGCTCTCAAGAGAATTACAGCAGGAGAAGATCGCATCCTACCAAATCCCGGAGCTGGACAAGATCATCGCTGACTCCAAGGTCTCAGTCAATATATCGACCGTACAGTGGAGTGCTGACGGGGAGGAGGTGGCAGCCTCAGCTACAGTGGGGATGATCACGGGACAGATTTTCAATTTCGCCCTATACTTCTTTGTCATCATGTATGGATCGATGGTGATGGAGAGCGTGCGAGTGGAGAAGAAGAATAGGATCATGGAGATCCTTGCCACAAGCGTCAAGCCTACCACCCTACTCTGGGCAAAGATCGTGGGCATTGGGCTCGTCGGGATCACCCAGCTGCTGATGTGGGGACTTTTCTTCGTCATCGTCTTCGTCGCACTGCAGTCACTTCTGCTAAGCTCGGTGACCTTTGATATGAACCAATTCAAGGACGCTGTCATGGCTGCACAGGAGGGAGGCTACGATGCGGAGCTGGCAGGTAGTCTGGAGGCACTCGCAAATATCAATTACGGTCAGATTATCTTCTGCTTCCTCTGCTACTTCATCACTTCCTACGTGTCCTTCGCTGCGCTCTACGCAGCCTCAGGAGCGGTCACGGATGCTGAGGAGGGAGTCAATCAGATCACCCTTCCGATCACCATCCTTCTTGTCTTCGGATTTATCTTCGGCTTCTACTCGGCAGAGAATCCTAATACCAACATCTCTCTCATCACCTCCTTCGTCCCCTTCATGGCACCTAATGTCATGATGGTGCGACTGCCCTTCAATCCGCCCGCTTGGCAGGTATGGCTGTCGGTATCAATCATGATTGCCTTCACATGCTTCTTTGTGTGGTTTGCTGCCAAGATCTTCCGCGTAGGGATGCTAATGTACGGCAAGAAACCGACCATGAAAGAGCTTTGGCGCTGGATCAAGTATGAATGACAGCTTTTACGTTAACCTGCATTAACTGTTGATGGGCTCTCTATTTAGGTAGCTAACAACCAAACGATTACCATCGTAATGGGAATATAACACCTTATATTAGAGAGTACTATGCCTAAGGAATTGAGACCTATGGGGATCGGAATAAGCAAGAGAAAAGGACTTTTTTTGTTTCAGTAGGTTTCATAACCTTTGCATTGCAAGGCATCCAAATAAGGCCTTCTCTCCATTGGAGCCAATGGGAGGAGTCCTTATTTTTAGCCCCGGATCTATCTGATCTCCCGGACAGAGTTGCATCAAGGTCGGAGAAATTTTAGAGTATCATGATTAGCAGTACACTTATCAATGCTTGGGATCACTTCCTGAGTAATGTCAGGATCAGTCTTCACTCACCTCAGGACTACCATATGTGGTTTGAGCCAATCAAGCCTATTAAGTGGGAGGACGGGGTGCTGACGGTACGTGTACCCTCTCGTGACTACTACTCACGGATCGAGTCTCAGTACCTCGAGGTACTCAAGGAGTCCCTCGGGATAGCCTTTGGAGACAATGTGAAGCTCAATTATCAGATCCCTGACGAGACTCTTCGCCGGACACTGGAGAGTATGCCTCGGCAGAGCCTGAGAGGGACAGACATCACTACGATCCAAGACATCGAGCCATCGACCGACCTATCTCAAGCTGCTCCTGAGGCTCAGGGTGTGCCCTTCCAGACGCACTTGGATGTCAGGATGAAGTTTGACAACTTCTATGAGAGTCTCTGCAATCGGCTCGCCTACACTGCCGCTAGGTCGATCATCAAGAAGCCTGGGAATAATGCTTTTAACCCCCTCTTTATCCACGGTGCATCCGGTGTCGGCAAGACACACATTATGCACGCCATAGGTAATCAGTTGGTGGCGGATAACCCCTCCATGAGAGTGATCTACATACCGGCTCAGACGTTTATGCGCCAGTATGTCTATGCGACCATCAAGGCGAAGCAGCCGGAGCTCTTCTTTGACTACTACCACAATATTGATGTGCTGCTGATGGACGATATCCAAGAGATCGCCAGCGCCAGCAGCACACAGAATGCCTTTTTCCAGATCTTCAATAACCTAAAGCTTCTTGGCAAGCAAATCATCATCACTTGCGATCGTCCGCCGGTGGAGCTCAAGGGCTTTGAGGATCGCCTCTACACCCGACTGAAGTGGGGTCTCACCGTGGAGATAGAGCGCCCTGACGTACGGCTAAGGAGGATGATCCTGCAGTCTAAGGTCAAGGAAGCCGGCGTCACTCTGACCAGTGATGTCTTTGACTTCATCGTGGAGCACGCTAAGGACAACGTGCGAGACATCGAGGGATCCCTGACATCGCTCATGGCGTACTCGCTCTACAATGATGTACCCCTTGACATCCACCTGGCGCATCGCATTATGTCGCAGACAGTAGGCATACAGGAGCACAGGGTAGATCTGAGCGAGATCATCGACACCACCTGCCAATTCTATGGAGTCTCTCAGGAGGACATTGAGAGCAAGCGGCGCAAGCGAGTGATTGCCCTCGCCAGACAGACTGTCATGTACCTCTGTAAGGAGTACACCGAGACCCCACTTAAGGTGATCGGTCAGACCTTAGGCAATAGGCACCACTCCACCGTGATCTACGGGTACAATACTATACGGGATCTCATGCAGAGCGACCAGAAAGTGGCGAAGGATGTGAAGGAGCTCGCCACGATGCTTGGCTTCTGAGCTTCAAAGTGGGAAGTACACCAATAAAGTAGTTCCAAATAACACAAGCAGTCCATCGCGGCTGTATTTCTGACCTTGCAGGCGCACAAGACGATCCACACTAGACTGGTTATCAGCAGGTTGAGATCTGTTACTTCTAATATCGGTATTAGTCTCAACTAATACCGATATTAGTTTTGTCTATTACCGGTATTAGGTTTGCCTGAGACCGATAATAGTCTGAGCGCTTCACTTATTTATCCGGAGAGAAGTGTGAGGTGTGGTCTCGATCTGAGCGTACACTACTGTCAACCATTGCCTTGCACTGGAGACTATACATCTGATGTGTAAACCAGAGGAACCGATGACCCATAATGATAGTTTCTCACGCGTTTAACCTGCTAAGCCCGCGGGGAACCCTTGCAGATATCGCATAATTGTCCTACCTTTGCAGAGCAATGAGCCTAAGAGGGAATTGCAAAATGCGGAAATAGCTCAGTTGGTAGAGCGCAACCTTGCCAAGGTTGAGGTCGCGAGTTCGAGTCTCGTTTTCCGCTCT
>CAMXXM010000024.1 GCA_947253195.1 uncultured Porphyromonas sp. | reverse complement strand
GCTGGAGCTCAATGCAATGGAGCCCATTATGGTCCAGTGCTGCTTCGAGAGCTCTGACCTCCTGATGCGTGCTATGGACACCCTGAGAGAGCTCTGCATCGATGGTATCAAGGCCAATGCTGAGCACACTCGCAAGCAGGTATACGAAAGCCTCTCCATCGTTACGGCTCTCAATCCCTACATCGGCTACGACAACTCTACCTTACTCACACAGGAAGCTCAGGCTTCCGGACGGAGTATTGTGGATCTGGTACTCGAGAAGGGCATCCTCTCCAAGGAGCAGCTTGACGAGGTCCTCGATCCCGACAACCTGACCCAGCCGGTAAGACTTGACATCAAGCCCCTCAAGAGCGTAGAGTAAACCGCTCCTACTGCCTTTTGGCACAAAAAACTCAGGCGACGCATCAGAGCTACTTCTGCTCTGGTGCGTCGCTCTCGTACACCCACTTCCACCGATGCTTAGCGAGTTACGATCATCCGGCAGGGAGCTGACCCTACGACCGGGACCTTACTGAGCAAGGACACATGTAACCCATAAAGACTGATAAACCTCCACCTCCAGTCTCTGCGGTGAGGAGACTTATGCTAAAATGGGTATATTTGGGAAGAAATAAATAGACCCATGTATAACCACTGGAAAGTTAATGAGCTAACTGACGAAGAGAAAAAGATCGCTTCCCTGCTGGCTCAGAAATATAAGCTCCTCACCTCCATCACCTCACTTATGGTGCAGCGGGGAGTGAGGAGTGTTGATGAGGCGTCACACTTCCTTGAGCCAAGGATGAGCGAGCTGCATGACCCCTTCTTGATGAAGGATATGGATGCCGCCGTCCAGCGGATCAATCAGGCCATCGGTGATAAGGAGCGGATCCTTATTTATGGAGACTATGACGTCGATGGTACGACAGCTGTCGCCCTTGTCTATAAGTACCTGCGACAGATCACTCCATCGCTGGAGTTCTACATCCCTGATCGCTACTCCGAGGGGAGTGGCATCTCGGATATGGGGCTGGACTTTGCGAGGGAGAGTGGCTGCACGCTCCTCATTACGCTTGACTGCGGGACCAAGGAGGTGGAGATGATCGATAAGGCAGCTGAGCTCGGTATAGACGTGATCGTCTGCGACCACCACCTGCCCGGTCCGGTGCGACCAAATTGCATCGCAATGCTCAATCCTAAAGTTCCCGACTCGGACTACCCCTTCAAGGAGTTGTCCGGATGTGGCGTGGGCTTCAAGCTAATGCAGGCCTTTGCTATGAGCAATAGGTCCGACAAGCGAGGACTGTATGACCTGGTGGACCTCGTGGCAGTCAGTTGCGCTGCTGACCTGGTGGAGCTGAAGGACGAGAATCGCATACTTGCTTACTACGGGCTCAAGAAGCTCAATAGACATCCCACTATGGGGCTAAAGGGTCTGATCAACGTGAGTGGTATCAGCAATCAGACGCTCGATATATCCGACATTATCTTCAAGATCGGTCCGCGCATCAATGCCTCAGGACGCATCCAAAATGGTCGTGAGGCGGTAGAGCTTTTGCTCTCAAAGAACCCAAAGGATGCCCTTAAGCGCAGCGTGAACTTAGATAAGTACAATACGCAACGTCGCGAGATCGATCAGTCGATCACTCAGGAGGCAAATGAGATCGTGGAGGGATTTAAGGATATGGACCAGCACAAGGTGATCGTTGTCTACGACCCCTCTTGGCACAGTGGCGTGATAGGCATCGTTGCAAGCCGCCTCAGCGAGAAGTACAATCGGCCCACCATCGTCCTCTCAGACTCGGACAGCCAGACCATATCCGGATCGGCCCGGAGTGTACGAGGCTTCAATATCTACTCTCTCATCGAGCGGTGTGCTGATCTGCTGGACAACTTCGGGGGACACCCGTTTGCATCCGGGCTGACGATCAAGAAGAAAAATCTCCACCGCTTCATCAAGGAGGTGACCGAGATCGCTGACCGAGAGATCTCGCTGGATGACCTGACACCGGTGCTAACTATCGAGGAGGAGCTGAAGCTAAGAGAGATTACTCCAAAATTTAGGCGTCAGCTGCTGAAGCTGGCCCCATTTGGGCACGGCAATGAGCCACCTATCTTTGTCACCTATGGAGTGGTATGTGTCACCCCACCCCGTATCACCGGCTACCAGGGATCGCACCTGAAGCTCGTCCTCAGTATGCCCGATCAGATGCCTATCATGCAAGCTATGGCATACAATCAGGCGGATAAGCTGGCGATGCTACAGCAAGACACCACCTTTGACGTCGCCTACACCATTGACGAATATACCAGGCAGGGTCACCATAATATCCAGCTCAATATTAAGGATATCCGTCTCCACGCTGCAGATCTGTAGTCACCCGGACGAAGTATGCGCAGAGATTACAGCCAAGCCACACCTCTCGAAGTACTGAGGGACGTATGGGGGTACTCCTCCTTTCGCCCTATGCAGGAAGAGGTGATACGATCAGTCCTCAGGGGGGGCGACACCCTCGCCCTTATGCCCACGGGGGGAGGTAAGTCAATTACCTTTCAGGTGCCTGCCTTGATACTCGAAGGGATCACACTCGTGATCACCCCTCTTGTGGCGCTGATGCGAGATCAGGTCGAGAAGCTGAAGTCCCTTGGAATCAATGCCCAGGCACTCTATAGTGGGATGACTCGGGGAGAGACACTCGCCGTACTGGACAATATCGTCTACGCCGCCGACTACAAGATCCTATATATTGCTCCCGAGCGGCTGCAGAACGAGCTTTTCCTGCGCCGGCTTGGGGCGATGGACATATCTCTGATGGTGGTGGATGAGTGCCACTGCATCAGTCAGTGGGGCTATGACTTCCGCCCGGACTATATGACTATCGCCTCTGCCCGGAGCATCATCGGAGAGGAAGTCCCGATACTGGCTCTTACAGCGACAGCGCCTCCACGTGTAGTCGAGGATGTGATCCGAAGCTTGGAGTTTAGGCACGGGTATAAGGTCTTCAAGAGGAGCTTTTATCGGGACAATCTCTCCTACGTCGTCCGCAGGACCTATAATAAGCCCCGAGAGCTAATCCATATCCTCTCAAGCGTTGAGGGATGTAGTCTCGTCTACGTGCGGACGAGGCGACAGGCGGAGCGCTTTGCACAGCTGCTGAAGGATGCGGGATTTAGCGCTGACTTTTTCCACGCGGGACTGGACCCCTCAGTCAAGCAGCAGAGGCAGCAAGCATGGCAGAGCGAGGAGCTGAGGATAATGGTCTGCACAACCGCTTTTGGGATGGGTATCGACAAAGAAAATGTGCGCTTGGTGATCCACCCTATTTCACCATTTAGTCCTGAGAGCTACTACCAGGAGGCGGGGCGCGCAGGTCGAGATGGGAAACGCTCCTACGCAGTACTCCTCTACACCCCACTGGAGGACGAGGAGTATCTCTCTAAGCTCATCAAGTCCCACTACCCACCACCTGAGACAGTCGTGCAGATATACAATTGGCTGGGAGACTACTTCCGAGTGGCAGTCGAGTCAGGGACCGGCTCCTACCATGAGCTTCTGCCGTATGACTTTATCAAGAGGTACCACTGTCCGCTATTTGTCCTCAGGGCGGCGCTCAAGATCCTGACCCTCTCCGGCTACATTGAGCATCGGGAGGATTACCATATGGCAAGCCGGCTGATCTTTACGATCAATCGGAATGATCTCTACACCTTCTTCTCCGATGATGAGGCGAAGTACGATGACCTGGTGGAGCTACTGCTGAGGAGTTACGAGGGGATCTTCACCGAGTATGCCTTCATCGATGAGTCAATGATCCAGACTAAGCTAGGACTGACTCCGGAGCAACTCTATCGGATGCTGATCCAGATGCGGCGCTGGGGTGTGGTCGAGTATATCCCCGGCAAGCGGTCAGACTATGTCGTCTACACGCAGCAGAGGCTTCCGTCGCGGGAAGTTAAGATACCCTCTTACATCTACGACCAACAGCTGGGAGGGGAGGTAGATCGACTCACCAAGATGATCGACTACATCAGGTGTGACGACTCCTGCAGGGTGAGGATATTGATGGAGTACTTCGGAGAGAAGGCCCCCCTACCCTGCGGATACTGCGACTACTGCCTCTCTCACAAGACCAAAACCCTGACCTATCGCCTGATCCACGAGATCTCAGAGACCTTGCTCGATCACCCCGATGGCATCACGAAGGATGAGTTGCGCGAGAGCTTTCCTACTGTCACCACCAAGCAGTGGGACTATACGCTCGACTTTCTCGTCTCTCAGGGCTACGCGACAGATCAGACTGAGGGATCAATACGTCTACGCCTAACTACAGAATGACCATTTACATACATCATAACTTATGAAAGGACTAAAGAGTATTATCTTTGCCTCACTGGCAGTGATGGCACTGGCATGCAACCCAAGGCAGGAGATCAACGACCTTGACCCTGCCACTTCAGGCAAGGGGTCAATCACCTTTGACCTCAATCTCTCCTCCTACAATCATCCCCGGGCCATACTTCGGGCTGACGAGGAGATCCTGAGGGATAAAGCGAAGCTAAATACGATAAATGGTCTCAGAGTAGTACTCTACAAGGACAATGACCAAGGAGAGCCGGGGAAGGTTGCTTACGCTTTTGACAAAGACATCAACGTCTTCAGAGGCGTGCGTAAGGGATCCGACCTCCTTAACCCTGATGACACGGCGGGGGTATTCTCCGTCACCGGCATCGATGGGATCGAGCCGGCCAATTACACCCTATACTTCTTTGCCACTCCATCCAAGGCTCTGATCCAAGCGACCCAGCCGGGCAATGACTTCGGCGAGATCAAGCGCCCTCTTATGATTGACTTTACTGACAAATTTATCACAGGAAATGACATAGGCTACCATAGGGTGCTATACAGCTCTGCATCCAATATCGACAGCCCCATCAAGGTGTCTGAGAAGGAGCTATTCAAGAGTGTTGCCTCCAACCCTATTAAGCTCGGGGGCATCACGCTGAGGGCGTTGGATGGCATAGCCATTGCCAAGCTTGACATTGACCAGGCAAAGCAAGCCGCTTCAGGGGTGATCATCGGCGGGTGGCAGCACTACTTCTATCCTGATGTGCTTAATAAGTCCGTGATCCTCTTCCCCGAGCTTGATAAGGATGAGGAAAAGAATCTATCCATTCCGAAAGATGACAATTACGATGGGATGGAGGGCTGGTCCGAGTCAAAGCTCGCAGAGGCTTTTCAATACAATCCCATTAATAGTGATTCCAAAACAAATAATTGGATCAATAATCAGAAAAATTTCACTGAGCCAATAATTCTTCCGGAAAATACCACCACACCTGACCTGCTTAGCAATCGTGTAGTGACCCGTCTTATAGCTAGACTCAACATCATGCCCACAAGCCAGGAGATGGGCTTTGCCATTGAAGACAATACCAGCTGGTTCTCATACAAGGGGAAGAATTACTCCTGGACGAAGTTCAAGGACAAGTACGCAGCTGCAGCAAATAAGGAGGGGTCTACGACCACTAAGGAGGAAAAGACTCTACTGGAGATAGGATTGGCTATCAATAAGGCACTTAACAAGGGGAGCGTAGCGCCCAAGTATGGTGATGAGCTGCCCGCTGTACCTGCAGAGGGCTACGACTCCAAAGATCTCAAGATCTACTCTGCGGGCTTTTCCTACTTTAGCATTCCGATCAGGCACTACAGCGACGAGGTCACCCAGTCACTAAAGGTCATTGGTCGCTATGGTGTGGTTAGGAATACCCTTTACCTCATCTCCATCACCTCGATTACCCGCATTGGTGCACCTACTTATGACAGTCTCCCCAAGGAGACAAACTATGCAGCGGCAGTCACCTCGGCCCTCTCCATAGACTTTGAGGACCGTAACCTGATAAAGAACGAGATAGACTTGTAAGTACGAGAGACTTGCCTATGGACTAAGATCAGAAACCGGCGAGCCGGATCGACCTTGATCCTGCCGTAAAATGGAAGAAAATGGCTATATTGCGGTATCAAGTTCATTCATTTGTTCAATCATAAGGATTTCTTAAAGCAACCTATGAAAAAACTATTGCAGTGGGGTATGACTCTGAGCGCGGTGATCGCATCAGCGCTCCTGCTCCCTCAGAGCTCCCAAGCATGTACCAATCTCATCGTCGGCAAGAATGCCTCTGTCGATGGGAGCGTCATCGTCAGCTATGCAGCTGACAGCCACACCCTCTATGGCGAGCTCTACCACTGGGCTGCCCGTGATTGGGAGCCGGGGCATATGATGGATGTCTACGTATGGGACTCTGGCGAGTACAAGGGACAGATCCCTCAGGTCGCTCATACGTATAACGTAGTGGGCAACATGAACGAGCACCAAGTCTGCATCACCGAGACTACTTGGGGCGGACTGGAGCAGCTCGAGGGGACCGAGGGTCTCATCGACTACGGGAGCCTGATCTACATTGCCCTCCAGCGCTCCAAGAGTGCCCGCGAGTCTATCGACGTGATGACCGGTCTCGTACGTGACCACGGCTACTGCAGTACCGGTGAGACCTTCACCATTGCAGACAAGAATGAGGTGTGGCTTATGGAGATGATCGGCAAGGGCAAGGGCGAGAAGGGCGCTGTATGGGTAGCTACCCGCATCCCCGATAACGCCATCACGGCACATGCCAATCAAGCCCGGATCCAGAAGATCGACTTCAAGGACAAGGAGAACTGGCTTTACTCTAAGGACGTCATCTCCTTTGCCCGCCAGAAGGGTCTCTTCAAGGGTAAGGATACAGACTTCTCCTTCCAGAAAGTCTACAACCCCTACACCTTCAGCGGACTCCGTGGCTGCGAGGCGAGAGTATGGTCATACTTCAATCGCTTCCACAAGGGTATGGAGCAGTACACCGACCTCGTAATGGGCTACAAGGCAGACGCCGAGCCGATGCCTCTCTACGTCGTGCCCGATCGCAAGCTCTCTGTCGCTGACGTGCAGAATATGATGCGCGATCACTATGAGGGTACACCCATGGATATGACTAAGGATGCAGGCGCCACCTATGGCGTACCTTACCGCTGGAGACCGATGAACTTCAAGGTGGATGGCAAGGAGTACCTCAATGAGCGCGCCATCGCCACCCAGCAGACCGGCTTTGTCCTCGTGGCACAGCTGCGTAGCAACAAGCCTGATCTCGTCGGACCGGTTCTCTGGTTTGGCTGCGATGATGCCAATACCACTGTCTTCTCGCCCATGTACGGCTGCATCACAGAGTCCCCTCTCGCTTTCCGCGTTGGCAATGGCAGCATGACTGAGTTCTCCTGGACCAGTGCCTTCTGGATCAATAACTGGGTCGCCAACATGTGCTACAGCAAGTATGACTATATGATCCGCGACATCCGTCCTGTACAGCAGGAGTTGGAGAAGGGATTCTTCGACAACCAGTCCGCTGTTGAGGCTCGCGCTCTTGAGATCGAGAAGAGCGAAGGTCGTGAGGCTGCCGTCGCCTACCTGACTCAGTACTCAGCCAAGTGTGCCAATGGTGCCACAGATCGCTACCGCGAGCTGGCTCAGTATCTCATCGTCAAGTATATCGATGGCAACGTCAAGAAGGAGAAGAATGGTCACTTCGAGACCGAGAATGGTATGATCCTCTTCCCAGACCAGCCAGGCTACAGCCAGAGTTACTACAAGGCTATCGCTGAGGATAATCCGAAGCAGCTGATAGTCCCTGAGGGTTGCAAGTAACCCTATATTCGTATAACCCACGTAGGGAGCGGTACTATACCCAGTACCGCTCCCTACTCTTATTGTAAATTGTAAAGCCTGATCTACTCAGGTTCTTTTCCTCAAGACTATAACAACAAATGGGGCTGTACCGCCATATGCGATACAGTCCCATTTCGTTACGCGTTAGAGACTACTCCGGCATACGGAGATTACCTCCTGGGACATTAGTCCTTATTCAGATTGACGCGCTTGAAGTCAACAACAGTGAGCTCCTTATTCTCAGACTTGAGGATCTGCTCCACAGTCTTCTTACTATCGAGGATAGACTCCTGCATAAGGAGGCAATTCTCCTTGTAGTACTTAGTGAGAGATCCCTCAGCGATACGATCGAGGAGGTTCTCGGGCTTGCCCTGCTCACGAGCCTTGTCACGAGCGATCTCCAGCTCACGCTGTCTGATCTCCTCAGTCACACCCTCCGGCATGATAGCGACAGGATTCATTGAGGCGATCTGCATACAGATCTCATTTGCCATCTTATCAGAGGGCTCAATGTTAAATCCCGCAATGGCAGCCAGCATATTTCCGGGGTGGATATAGCCATAAGTGTGAGGTGCCTCAATGAACTCGTAGTGACCGAGCTCTACCTTCTCTCCCGTCACACCGGACTGCTGAGTCACCTCAGCCTCTACCGTATGACCATTATCCATAGTCAGAGTGAGGAGCTCCTCGAGAGACTTCGGCTTATTCTTCATGGCGACATCAAGGATACCCTCAGTAACACCACGGAAGCCATCGGTCGCGGAGACAAAGTCGGTCTCACACTTCAGAGCTACAATGGCAGCGAAGCCATCCTCATACTTGGCGAGTACACAGCCCTGCTCTGCGGTACGCTCAGAGCGCTTAGCAGCGATAGCCTGACCGCGCTTACGGAGGATCTCGACAGCCTTGTCGTGATCACCCTCAGCCTCCTGGAGTGCCTTCTTGATATCAGCAAGACCTGCATTGGTAAGATCACGCAGTGCCTTGATGTCCTTCATC
Organism: uncultured Porphyromonas sp.; assembly: GCA_947253195.1. Classification (GTDB taxonomy): domain Bacteria; phylum Bacteroidota; class Bacteroidia; order Bacteroidales; family Porphyromonadaceae; genus Porphyromonas_A. The sequence goes on along the minus strand of CAMXXM010000024.1, from coordinate 2,378 downwards.
GATACAGCCATAGTTGTATGTATAGTTTAGTTGTTATGATTATTAGCTTGTCTGAAACAAAAAAGTAAGACCCTCTTGCGTCCCCTCTTATGTGATGGAAGCAAGAGGGCCTTAGTGTCATAATGACCGATAGCATTCTGCCATCGGTGGGCGTACCCTCATGGAGATTGGGTAGGTGGTAGATGCTTTACTCCTCAGTCGAAGTCTCGCTCTCGTTAGCACCCTCAACCTCGTCGGGAGTAGCGTCAGCCTCCTGATCGCCCTCTTCCTTTGCACGACGTACACCTGAGAAGCGACGGCGACGACGACCACGGCCCTCGCCATTCTCATCCTCAGAGTCTGCATCCTTATCGGCGGCATTATCCGTATTCTGGATCTTGCGCTCCTGAGAGCCCTCCTTGATAGCCTCGCATGCGGCAGCCACGATCAGCTCGATGCCATCGTGAGAGTCGTCATTGGCGGGGATCAGGAAGTCGATGTCACGCGGGTTGGCGTTGGTATCAGCGATGGCAAAGACAGGGATACCGAGCAGGTGAGCCTCCTTGACGGCAATGTGCTCACGCACAGAGTCGATGACAAAGATGGCGCTCGGAAGAGTCTTCATGGAGGCGATAGAGCCAAAGTTCTTCTCCAGCTTCTCGCGCTGACGATCGATCTGCAGCTTCTCACGCTTGGAGAGGTTGTCGAAGACACCATCCCCTTTCATCCTGTCGATACGATCCATCTTGGAGACCGTCTTACGGATGGTGGGGAAGTTGGTCAGCATACCACCCAGCCAACGCTCGGTGACGTAGGGGACGCCTGCCTCTCCGCAAAGCCTCGCTACCGACTCCTGAGCCGATCTCTTGGTAGCGACAAAGAGGACAGTCTTACCCTCTTGGGCAAACTTCTTGAGTGCCTCGCATGCCTCATCAATCTTTGCTACAGTCTTGTGCAGATCAATGATATGGATGCCATTCTGCTCCATAAAGATGTATGGAGCCATTGCAGGATTCCACTTACGGGTAAGGTGACCGAAGTGTGCGCCTGCATCGAGCAATTGGTCAAATGTTATTTGTGACATATATCGTTTACTTTCTTCTTGATTATCTTAAGAGATCAGCCTGCGCAGTAGGGGGCCACGAAGCCCCATCCCACAGGCTTGGATGCTAAACGTAGTCTTACAGCGAACTGCTCGATTAGGTTAACGCTTAGAGAACTGGAACTTACGACGAGCTCCGGGCTGACCGGGCTTCTTACGCTCTACGACACGATCGTCGCGAGTCATGAAGCCTGCTGCACGCAGAGCAGCCTTATCATCAGGATTGACCTTGACGAGAGCACGAGCGATACCGAGACGCGAAGCCTCGCTCTGACCGGTCGTACCACCGCCATTGACATTGATATTGATGTCGTAGCGATCCTCCACACCGAGGAGAGCCAGAGGCTGTCTCACGATACGGATGAGGAAGGGATTTGGGAAAAAGTCCTCAAGAGCCTTCTTATTGATCATAATTTTCCCGCTGCCCTCCTTGAGATAGACACGGGCGACAGATGCTTTTCTTCTGCCGAGTGCATTGATTACTTCCATGCTATGCTATTTCTCTTACTTAAGGTTGGGGAATTCGATCTTGCGGGGCTTCTGAGCAGCCTTATCGTGCTCCTCACCTCCATAGATGTAGAGGTGATCGATCAGCGTCTTGCCGAGACGGTTCTTAGGCAGCATGCCTGAGACCATACGACGGACGAGACGATCAGCACCGCCCTTCTCAAACTCTCTCTTAGGAGTAGAGAAACGCTGTCCACCCGGGTAGCGGGTATAGCGTACATAGATGCGGTCGGTCCACTTCTTGCCGGTCATAATGGCCTTGTCAGCATTGATGACAACGACATTATCACCGCAATCTACGTGCGGAGTGAAGGAAGGCTTATGCTTCCCTCTGAGCAACTTAGCGATCTCGCTGCAGAGACGGCCGATAGGCAGTCCCGTGGCGTCTACAAGGAGCCACTCAGCCTCGACAGTTGCCTTATTTGCAGAAATGGTCTTATAACTTAAAGTATCCATTTACCAGTAACTTATTAGTATTGAGTTATATCCAGCGGTAGATGTCTCACGAGTCCTCGCCTGTGAAAAATCATCTCTTTGCTAATCATGGTAGGCGTGCGCCCCCCTCGAGGATAAGCAAGAGCTCTCGACATCCGTCCTCTTGATAATAATCGGCGTGCAAAGATAGCACTTTTCTACATCTCTTCCAATAAAAGTCCTATCTACTTATCCGGGTTGAGAAAGGCCGATCGGGAGTGGCGGCAGTGGTATTACCTCCAAACACAAAATTTCCTACCTTTGTCCAAAGAATAAAATCACTCAACAAATAATTACATTGTATGAAAAAAGGTAT
>CAMXXM010000023.1 GCA_947253195.1 uncultured Porphyromonas sp. | reverse complement strand
GCGCAAGACCTGCGCCATCAGTGAGATAGGTGTGACGACCCAGCCGGAGGATCACGCCCGGCAGGGGCTGTTTGTCCTCCGCATCGAGGACGGTGACCCGCCACGACTGAGCCGCCGCTGACAGGGTCAGAAGCGTGAGCAGGGTACCCAGGAGGGCACACCTCACGCCTTCATATGGTATATGTGTCATTGGATTTCTCTCTATAGTACAACAGAGCCGACCGCTCCGGAGAGCGACCGACGACAAGCGTTACTATAGAGAGAAGGGAGGGGCTCGAAGGGATGGAAGGACAAGCGAGACAGAGTGTAGCACCGGAGTCGGAGCCACGGAGAGCTCTACACCGGTCATCCGAGGTGCAGTGACCTCAGGAGTCCCCTCACCTTCGTCAAAGGTCTCGGAGAGGAAGTGGAGGAAGAGACAGCCGGTGGCACTCGTTGCCGAGGTGCCGCAGAGACCGCTGACGTGATCGACCGACGAGAGGTGGACCGGCAGCGTCACCGCCACCGAGCCAAAGACAGCCAGCAACACGCCGGCCAGCGCCCTTATGAGTTGCTTCCTCTTCATATCCTTCGCGAAGGTACGAAAAAAACACTGAGACCGATGTCCGGATAAAGACAAGATCAGTAAGTTGTGGAAAAATGCACTTCCTCGACAAGTCCGAGGTGGGGAAAGTGATCCGAGCCGCCCGATGCGTAACGACGACATAGTCCTTTCAGACAGGGATAAGGATAGTGCGGCAAACAGCATTAACAACGGAACCGATACATAGAGAAATAGAGCCCAAAGCCTCGATTGTCCATCGGAGGGATTGTTTTGTGGAAAAGTAAGATGAGAAAGTCGGCTTATTCGGGATACAGTTCTCAACGTCAGCTAACTTCTCTGCAACAAGATTGCTCCGCATTGGGGCGATGGACTTAGGTCTTATTGTCTCCCTTCGGATGCGTATGCCACTGCTTAATGGATTTTATAGGGGTCATCCAGGGGGTATATGGTGAAAGAAAAATTGTGTACCTTTGGGGCATAAAGATCAACCCTAAACGATCTTTTCACAACAAGGCTATATGCCGTAGTTTGTTCTACGCTCCCGCTTTGGCGGGAGCTTTTTTTATGCCTTAATTTGGTACATTTGGGTGCGATCCTTATTTAATCACTTTCTGATCTATTATGTGTAAAAAACAATATATCCTCGGGCTTGACTTGGGGACAAGCAGTCTTGGCTGGGCTGTCATCGTACGTGAGGGAGATAGCGTAAGCTCCATCCTCAATGCCGGAGCCACTGTGTTTCCGTCCGGCAAAGCGATGGTCAATGGAGTCGAGAAAACAAACAACGAAGAGCGGCGTAATAGCCGTCAGGCGAGGAGGCAACTGGCTCGCCGTCGTCTGCGCAAGCAGCATCTCCTGAGACTGCTTATAGAGAAAGATATGTGTCCCCTGACGCAGAAAGAGCTGGACGGCTGGGTGAAGTGGGATAAGAGCAAGCCCTCCGCGGAGAGACGTCGCTTCCCGGAGTCACCCCGCTTCATGGAGTGGCTGGCCCTTGACCCTTACCGACTGAGAGCTGAGGCTGTTGATACGCCCCTCGAGGACGACCCCAACGGAGGCTTTACCGCACGTGAAAAGCTGGGGCGTATCCTTTACTCCATCATCCGGCACAGAGGATTCCTCTCATCACGAAGTGGGAAGGAGGACGGATCTATCTATACCAGCACGATGGAGAAGGATGGGAAGGTCGGCATTGATGAGACGAGAGCCGCTCTCGGAGATCGCACACTCGGTCAGTACCTCTACAGCATTGCCCCAAAGGAGGGGGACCCCTTTAGTGATCAGGCAGAGAGAGTACGCTCCCGCTACACGCTGAGAGAGATGTATGTGGAGGAGTTTGACCGGATATGGACGAGACAGGCACCACTACTCGGTCTCGATAGGGAGCAGGTGGAGACGGTACACTACCGGTACTTCACCGGCAAGAGCGACTCGTATGAGGCGAGACGCCGACTGGAGAGGTACAGGACTAAGGATCCGTCAGCGGTGATAGAGACCTTGTCCGGTGACGAGCACCGCTTCGTCTACAAGACTACCACTTCTCTTAAGGAGCATCTGGCGGGTAAGATTTGGTACGACAAGGATGGAACCATCAGGTTTATCTCCAAGGATAGTACCCTCTTCTGGCAAAGACCTCTGAGGTCACAGAAGAGTATGCTGGACAAGTGTAGCCTTGAGTCGCATAAGGTTAAGGACAGAGGCACAAATCGATTCATCACCCGGGGACCAACGGTTGTCTCTGCCTCTCATCCCTACTATGAGTTGTATAGAGTCCTGCAGACACTGCTTAATATGAGGATACGGGACCGGAAACTCGATCTAATGATGCTCCAGTCAATGCTTGACAAGCTTCTCACTTATGGGAAGAATACTAAGGTTTCTAAGCTCAAGAATGATCTCCGACTGACTGTTGAGCTTAACTTTGCGGATGACTTTGAGCTGCCCGGATGCCCCACGATTAGTGGTATAACTAAGCTCCTTGACAGTAAGAAGATGCCCTCCTGTAAGGGAAATGCGAGTCCCAGTGATCGTCTGACCATCCCCTTTGACCTCAATCTCTATACCCGGATCTGGGAGAAGCTCTTCTTCTACGACGACAATCATCTGCTGGCGCAAGGTCTGAGGGGGATAGAGGGTGCCGCCTTTGTGGAGGACCTCAAGGACAAGCTCGCCAAGCTACATCTCAGCGAGGACTATAGCAACCTCTCGCTCCACGCTCTGCGAAACATCCTGCCCTATCTCCTACGTGGGGAGGAGCTCTACAGCGCAGTGTTGCTGGGCGGTATACGTAATGCTGTGCGGGATGATGCGCTGGTGGACGATCACGATGATGCGCTGAGGTCGTGGATCCACACCCAGGGACCTCTGGCGCGTGGTGAGATGATAGATAGGATCGTGACCTTGCTGCAGGATCCCGACGGACCATTTCACCTCAGTACTCCGGAGTTGAAGCTGCGTCAGCGACTCTATCATCCCTCTCAGGGTACAGCTAAGCATAGGCTGATGGATAAGCTCCCGCCGGTGGAGAACCTCCGTAACCCTATGGTCGAGCAGGCGCTTTGGGCGATGAGGAGACTGGTTAATTACCTCCTCAATAATTATCGCTCCACGATCCGGCCGGACTTTACCTTTGACGAGATACACGTGGAGCTTGCCCGGGACCTCAAGCTATCCACTCAGAAGAGGGCAGAGATGAGGAAGCACCAGAAGAAAGCGGAGGAGGACAACGATATGGCAAGGGACTACCTGCGCAGCCAAGGTCTGAGTACCTCTCGAGAAAATCTCCAGAAGTACAAGCTCTATATGGAGCTTGCCGGTCGTAGTATGGGGGTCGTCACTTGTCCATATACCGGCAAGGTCATACGTGGACTGAGCGCTGCACTTGATGGCAACAGCAAGTTCCAGATCGAGCATATCGTCCCCCGTACAATGACCTACGATGACAGCTTTGCCAATAAGACGCTCTGTGATGCGGACTTCAATAGGAAGAAGGGCAACTTGACCCCGTGGCAGTTTTATCAGCAGGATCCAAGCCCCAAGCTCTGGGGTGCCGACTCGTGGGAGGAGGTGGAGCACAGGGCATTCCGTCTCCTGCCGTACCGCAAGGCGACCCGCTTCGTGAGTAAGACCATAGAGGATCAGCTCTCCGGGGACCAGCTGGTCGATACCGCCTACATTAGCCGTAAGGCTAAGGAGTACCTCTCCTACATCTGTCCCCAGGACCATATCCGACTCTATCCCGGTCGGGTGACCGCAAGGCTGAGGCAACTCTGGGGGCTCAATTCAATCCTTTCGCAAGGGCCCTCTATCACCAAGGGTCAGCTCCCGGCGGAGCTTTCGCTCTCAGGTGATCAAATTCCTGCCATCGTCATAGGCAAAAAGAAGAGCAGCGTACTCAGTCGCATTCTACCTAAGTACACATCTCGCCCGGAGCGAGAGGAGAGTGACGTGGTCCTGCTGGTAAGGGTCAGAAGGGAAAGATATATAGTGCTAGGTACAGCGAGCTGCCACTATTTTGGGACAAGGCTGCCTCCCTGGCGGACGGGACATATTACTTTGTCCTCCGTCGTTCAGAAGTGGTCCGTGTGGAGCGAATGTTTGCTGACGAACCTCGACTGACAGAGGATCAGCTGAGAGCCAGGGTTACCATTGAGCTGAATAAAGACGGGCAGCCCAAGCTCTCCTCCAGAGAGGTGGATGTCCGCATCCTGAAGGATATTCCTTTGCCCACTGCCCCGGGTAATTACTGGCTGACGATACCCCTTGTCTCAGTCCCAGAGGTTACTCCGGAGCATCCGAGAGCAAAGGTCGCCATCAACACGATCAAGGTCACGGGATCAGTGGAGCAGAGTATATTTGTCTCCAAGGTATACAGACAGGGTGGTGTGGCTTTGGAGGATGGCTTGGCGCAGGTCCTCCTCACCCTGGACCTCTCAGAAGTATCCTTCACCAAGATTAAGCTGGATGCTCCTGCGATCACCTCCGGAGAGGTGGTTCTCACGGGTGCCATTGACAGGGGTGATCTCTTCGTCTGTGACCAGGATGATGAGCTTCGAGTGCAGATAGACTCATTTGATGAGCCAGGGAAGTACTATGCTGTCTTCTCCTTTGACCCGCTGGCGTCCTACATCCTGTCGTATGACCAAATACCTAACCTGAGCAGTGACGAGGTGGTACTCGAGGGTGAACTGATCTATAATGACAAGGACGACCGGATCCACTTCAGTCCATCGAAGAATAGGGATGATCACCGACACCACGCACTTGATGCCATAGTCATTGCCTGCACCGGACAGAGGGTGCTGACCGCGATGTCTACCTATAACGCTCACGCTGATGATTACGAGAGGGGTACAGGCACCAGGCCTACATTTGCCTCTCCCTGGGAGGGCTTCCGTGACGATGTGAGGGAAGCGATTGAGTCCGTACTCGTCAAGCACAAGCAAAGCACCAAGATCCTCAATAAGGTGACGAAGAAGATCACCAAGGATGGTCGCACTCACCGCTCCGAGGGTCTTGCCGTGCGGGGCAAGCTCCACAAGGAGACCTTCTATGGGCAGCGACAGTCGCCTGAGGAGCCTGCTCCGACAATGCACTATAGAGTGCCCATTACTTCAATCACTAAATCAAAGCAACTAAATCAAGTGGTAGACCAGGCAATCCGGGCGTTGATGATTCAGCGCTTGCAAGATATGGGAGTGGATACCACGCAGGATGATTACGCGATTCCCGGCGATGCGTTTGTGGACAAGGCGGGTAACTACACGATCCTCCTACCGAATAAGCGTGGAGTCCACGTCCCCGTGAAGAAGGTTAGGCGGAGTAGGGTTGTTAATAATACGGTTCAGCTCGATGGTTATAATAAAGAGGTGGAGACTAGTAACAATGATTATGTGCTTATCTATGAGGACCGGGAGGGCAGTTATTGTGAGGAGGTGGTGACCTTTTGGGACTCCGCAGATCGATTGCTGCATGGACAGGATAGGGTACAGCTCCCAATGGATGCAAAGAGAGTCGTCATGACCCTTCGCATCAATGACATGTTCGTTATCGGTATGAGCGAAGACGAGCTGCGGAGTGCTATCGGGTCTAGTGATTATGGAGTCATCTCTGATCACCTATATAGAGTGCAGAAGCTCTCTTCGATGTATTATGTATTCAGACTGCATAGAGCCAGTACTCTTGATCATGACGAGGAGCTCTATACAATTCGCAGTTTTGGTGCACTCAAAGAATCTACTCCCATTAAGGTGAGAATTGACACAGACGGAACAATCTCTATAGCTGCACGCGATGATTAAGCGAACAATCACCATCAGTAGTCCCTCGCACCTCTCGCTAGATAGAGGGCAGCTGGTTGTGTACAATAAGGATGGAGATCAAGCTAGGACGCTTCCCATAGAGGACATTGGCTACCTGCTCTTAGAGAATGATCGGATCACCATTACACTACCCCTCATCCGGTACTGTTTGGAGCAAAATGTCGGGGTGATTGTATGTGATGACAGACACCTTCCACTCGGCTCTCTCCTCTCACTCTCCGGTCATGAGCTGACGGGAAAGAGAGTGCGACTACAGGCGGAGCCCTCTAAGCCTCTTGTCAAGCAACTATGGCGAAGAGTCGTGGTCTCAAAAATCAATAATCAAGCAGACCTCGTATGCTGTCGGGACACTGCCTGCGCGCTTAGGCTTAAGGAGCTTGCTCGGGAAGTGCTCAGCGGAGATAGTACCAATAGGGAGGGAGCAGCAGCTCGGCAGTATTGGTGCGGTCTCCTTGGTCCTGACTTCTGCCGGGATCGTGAGGGGGCGTTTCCCAATGAGCTGCTCAACTATGGATACGCCATCCTCCGTGCCATCACTGCCAGAGCCATCGTAGGCTCGGGTCTCAGCCCCGAGATCGGACTTTTTCATCACAATCAGTATAATGCCCTCCCACTCGCAGATGATCTGATGGAGCCCTATCGACCCTTTGTAGACGAGATGGTATTGTCTCTGACTATAACCGGAAGTACTGCTCTGGATAAGGAGGCAAGAGGCCGACTGATACAGGTGTCCTGCACCGAGGTCCGCATCGGTGGTCTCGTCCGTCCTATACAGCTGGCGATGTCTATGACAACGGCATCGCTTGCCAAGTGTTATGAGCAGGGGAAGGCAGACGAGCTACTCCTGCCGTCGTTTGTAACCTAAGTGTATGATGATAAGTAAGTATCAGTCTATGTGGTTGCTCGTACTCTTTGATCTGCCGGTGATGACCAAGAAGGAGCGTAAGGTGGCGACGCAATTTCGCAATCAATTGATATCAGAGGGGTATATCATGATCCAGTACTCCTGCTATCTGCGCCATTGCCCGACGAGAGCTCTCCGAGATAAGTTTGAGAGTCGCCTCTCTAGGATCATCCCCGAGGAGGGTTTTGTGGTAGCTTTTACTCTTACCGATGCTCAGTATGCGGATGCTGCGTGGTACTATGGGACTACACCGGTAAAGTCTCAGCAGATTCCCGGGCTCTTCGATGAGCTATAGCATTATCCTGAGTCCTCTATCATCTTTTGCAGAGATGTGTAGTGCACTGTAGGGTCATGCATTGACTAGAGAAAAAAGTATCTTTGTGGTGGCGAGGATAAAGATCCTCATCATCTACTACCCTTGTGCTGTTCTTTTCATAGATTTGTTTCCTCTGAGCAGGCTCAGATGCCACTTGTAATCGTGATTTTAGGGAGATAGGTTGTGGATTGATCAGTTTAGGGAATAAGAGACAACGATGAGACGGAGCTTATAGCGTCTCGGGAGGTTGTGGATTGATCAGTTTAGGGAATAAGAGACAACTATCGAACGATGGCCCTTGCACTCCTGCCAGTTGTGGATTGATCAGTTTAGGGAATAAGAGACAACTCCATTCGCTGACTTCTCGACACTGGAGAGGTTGTGGATTGATCAGTTTAGGGAATAAGAAGCACTTCTTCACACCGCCCTGTGAGGCTCTAGCAGGGCAGGATCTTCGCATTTGATCTTCTCCTCGCGTCTCTTTTCGCTGTGGTTAGTTTGCAGGAGAAGGATGTTGTGAGATTGGATCCTTTGTGTACATTTGTCGTATGATTCTAGGAAATATTCACTCACATCTAAATGTTTAATGATTATGAGACAAGGTTTTGTAAAGGTCGCAGCTGTCTTTATGGCGGCTCTGATCCTCTTCTCGAGCTGTGCCAGCTCAACCGTCTTTCGCACCACGCCCGAGGGGGCCAAGGTGTATGCCGATGGGCAGTATCTAGGAATCACCCCGGTCACTTACTCTGATACGAAGATCGTCGGCTCATCAACTAACATCCGTATTGAGAAGGAGGGCTATAAGACGGTCAATGCGGTGCTCAATCGGAGCGAGCAGGCTGATATCGGTGCTATCGTGGGCGGTCTCTTCGTCTGGATCCCTTTCCTCTGGACGATGAAGTACAATGCTGAGCACAATTATGAGATGGAGCCGATCAATGTCTCCGCTCCTGTTCATCACACAGCTGAGTGATCCTCTGACATAGACACAGAGCGTCCCCGATGATCGTTGGATCATCGGGGACGCTCCTTGTGTATATGGGAGATTATTTGCCGAGCGTCAGTCCATCGCCCTGCTTGTAGAGGGGCGGAAGGTCGACGGAGAGCTTGCCGGAGACGGGCCGCTCGCCTGTCAGCGCTCGTCCCATGGCTCGCATCCCCTCCGATCGAGTGTCGTACGCAAAGCCAACAGCGGTCGCAGCCTTCATCGCCTCCATATAGTCGAGCGCAGCGTAGGGGGAGGTGTGGAAGAGGAGGACGCTCTTCGTCTCAGCGAGGAGCTTCGTCAGGTCCTTGCCGGGAGTGAAACCCCTCCAAGTGACGGCGACCACCACCTTGTCGTACGAGCGGAGCTTATCGAGGATTGCCCGGCGGGCGGCGGGGCCGGTGGAGCGGCGGATCGTGTAGCCGTCAGCGTGAGCGGTTCGGTTTATGGTGGAGCGAAGGAGATCGGCTGAGTCATCGCCATAGGTGAGGAGGGCTACTCTGTCCTCCTTGTGGAGCGGGAGGATGCCTTGCTCACTCTTTACCAGAGTCATTGCCCCCTCGTAGATCCGCTCAAGGAGCTCTCGGGAGGCTCTCGGATGGAGATCAGCGTCGAGGTGCTTTGTCTCCAGCGGCTCACGATTGTCGGCACCGAGGAGGTGCTTCCAGACGAGTACCTTGCGGCAGCGGCGGGTGATCTCCGCCTGGGAGAGGATCCCCTTGTCGACCGCTTCGGTCACGTCGTTGAGTGCCTGGAAGGGGTCCGTCGGTGCCACGAGGATATCGGCACCGGCGAGGAGCGTGGTGACGTAGACGCCCGGGTCTCCGGCACCGTTGATGATCCCTTTCATCCCCAGACCATCGGTGAAGATCAGTCCGCTGAAGCCCATCTCCTGTTGCAGCAGGTCGGTGACTACGGCAGGGACGGCACTGGATGCCCTTGCTCCCGTACCGAGCGCAGGGACGCTGAGGTGCCCCACCATCATACCTCCGTAGCCCTCACGGATATAGGCGCGGAAAGGGGTCAGCTCCACCTGCTCCAGCTGCGCACGGCTGCGACTGATCACCGGGAGGGTCTTGTGGGAGTCGGTGGAGGTGTCTCCATGGCCGGGGAAGTGCTTCGCCGTGGAGAGGAGACCATTATCCTCGAGACCCTTGGCGTAGGCAAGACCCATACGTATCACGAGGTCGGGCGAGGAGCCGAGGCTTCGGCTGCCGATGACAGGGTTGGCGGGGTTGCTATTGACGTCAAGGACGGGGGCAAAGTTGACGTGAATGCCGATGCGTCGAGCCTCGTCCGCTGTTGCCCGACCATACTCATACGCCAGTCGGGGATTGTCGGTGGCACCGAGGAGCATGTTGCGGGGCCACTTCATCGAGTCGGAGAAGCGCATCGAGAGTCCCCACTCGCCATCCATGGCCACAAGCATCGGGACGCGTGCCTCACGGCGCATCCAGTTGGTGAGCCGGACCACATTCCTGGGGCTGCCCTTCTGCCAAAGGACGCAGCCAAACTCTCCCTCCAGTACCTGTCGGTGCCAATTGGCGAGCCCGCCCTTATCCACCTTGGGCCACGTCATCGGCATGATCAGCTGGGCCGCCTGCTGTCGGGGCGACAGAGTGGATAGGACGCTGTCGGCCCACGCCTCTGCAGCGGCCTTACGCTCCGCGTCTCTCATCATCCTCGGCTCGACGACCTGAGCGCCTGCCATCAGTGGTAGCAGCAGCGCCACCACTCCATACAGTAATGCTTTCTTTCTCATCGGCATAGATGATTAAAATGTGCTGCAATTAAAGCGGCAGTCTGGGTAGAGGAGGTAACGGGCACGCATGGAAATGTAGTCTTGGAGGTCCGCCTGCCAGCTCTCTCGGATCGCCTCGGGTGAGGCACCCGACTCCAGCTGTCGGCGGAGCGTGGGGCCTCCCGCGAGGAGGTCAAAGAACTTTGGTCTGGTGATCAGACTGACACCGGCAGCCTTGCTGCGGGCGGCGATGTCGGTGAGGATCTCCACATTGATCCCCGACTCGACGGCATAGTCCGTGAGGTCGGGTCCGTAGCAGACCTTCCCCTTATGCTTGGGCGCGTGCGCCCCGGCGATACTCCGTGGGGTAAAGGCATGTGTCCCCATACGTTTGTCCGGGTAGCCGGTCTGCTCAAAGGGCTGCTCCGTGCCGCGTCCCTCGCTCCAGCAGGTCCCCTCGATGAAGCAGAGGGTGGGGTAGAGGAGCAGGGCTCGGTCGCTCCGGAGGTTGGGGCTTGGACGGACGGGCAGGCTGTAGTGGTCACCGTGCTTCCACCCGAGGATGGTGACGACGGCCAGGTCTGCGGTGAGTCCCTCACCGAGCCAGCCCTCGCCATTGATCATCTGTCCCAGCTCGCCCATGGTGAGGCCGTGGACGGCGGGGATGGGGAGCATCCCGACGAAGGAGCGGTACTTCATGTCCCTTAGCACCGGACCATCGACCGCATCGTGGGGGTTGGGGCGGTCGAGGATGATGATCGGTGTGCCGATCTCAGCGCAGGTCTGCATGACGTAGTAGAGGGTGCTGATGTAAGTAAAGAAGCGCACCCCTACGTCCTGCAGGTCAAAGAGGATCACATCCAGCCCGGCGAAGTCCTTGGCGGTCGGCTTGCGGTGCTTGCCGTAGAGGGAGATGACCGTCAGACTGGAGACCGGGTCCGTGGCGGAGTCGACCTTTGCTCCCGCATCGGCCATGGCGCGGAAGCCATGCTCGGGGGAGAAGAGACGCCTCACCTTGATCTCGTGGTCTATCAGGGCATCGAGGAGAAAGGTGTGGACCGAGTCAGTCTGCACGGCCGCTTGATTGGCGACCAGCCCCACGCGCTTCCCCTCCGTGAGCCGGACGATCTCGTCCATCCGGTCGGCACCCACCTGCAGCTGTGCTGAGGCAGAGAGAGCGGAGAGTAGAAGCAGCAGGGCGAGGGTGATGGATTGTCTTACTGTCATGGGAGGGGAGAAATCGTTGGCGATAGGTGCGATGGCAGTGTCCATATGGGAGATTTCTAATACCGATATTAGTTGTGTCTAATATCGGTAAAAGGATTTTCTTTTATCGGTATTAGATTTCTCTAATACCTGTCTC
>CAMXXM010000022.1 GCA_947253195.1 uncultured Porphyromonas sp. | reverse complement strand
TCCTCACCTTTGCACCCAAGGGCGGGTACCAAGCAGCTCGCAGGGTGACCGAGAGTACTCAACTCTTCACCCTCGTTGCCAATCTCGGAGACAGCAAGTCCCTCATCACCCACCCAGCCGGCACTACACACAGCCAGATGACCGAGGACGAGCTCATCCAGGCCGGCATCTCAGACGATCTCATACGCCTCTCCATCGGTCTGGAGAGCATCGAGGACCTAAAGGCAGATCTCCAAAGCGCACTCGACCAGTCATGCTCGGACAAGTAACCCTCTCGGACTTCACCAATTGGCGAGGCGAGAGTATCCCCTCCATCACCCTCACCTACCAAGTGGCGGGTCCCACCCTCGGCAGTGCTCCCATCGTGCTTGTCTGTCACGCCCTTACCGGTAACTCCGCCGTCGCTGGTCCTGAGGGCTGGTGGGCAAAGCTCATCGGACCCGGACAGACGATCGACACCGCCCGCTACACCATCCTCTCGATCGACATTCCAGGGAATGAATATGCCGGTTCTGCTCCACTGGACGATCCCTCCCTGCTCAGTGTAAAGGACGTGGCTCGCCTCTGGCTGCTCGTGCTGAGGGAGCTCCGTGTCGATCACCTCTATGCACTCATCGGGCCCAGCCTCGGTGGTGGCCTTGCTTGGCAGATCGCCACCCTCGAGCCCACGCTGGCGGACTTTCTCTTCCCCATCGCCACGGACTACAAGGCCTCCGACTGGCTCCTTGCTCAGACCGAAGTACAGCGACTGATACTGGAGCACTCCGACCGCCCCATCCACGATGCGCGGGTACACGCCATGCTCACCTACCGCACGCCGAAGTCCCTCATCGGGCGCTTCGGGGGGAAAAAGGTGGAGGACAGCGGACTCCCCAAGGTGATCGACTGGCTCGACTACCACGGTCGCACGCTGGAGGGGCGCTTCAGCCTGAGCGCCTACAGGGTGATGACCTTCCTCACCTCCACGATTCATGCAACGGAGAGCGAGGAAGAGCTGTCACGGATCGCCTCAGACATCCACCTCGTCGCCATAGATAGCGACCGGCTCTTCCCCTACTTCGTCGCCCGAGAGACTGTCGAGGGACTTAAGCACTTCGGCAAGGAGCGCGCGGAGCTCCATACCATCGTCTCCAACCATGGTCACGACGCCTTCCTCATCGAGTATGACCAGCTCTGCTGGATCATGAGTCCCTTCTTCCCTTAATCCAAGTAAGACAATAGTATAGTATGCGTGTACTAAAGTTTGGGGGCAAGTCCCTCGCCAATGGAGAGCCCCTCCGCCTCTCCCTCAATATCATCCAAGAAATTGCCGAGGCTGACGACACTCCGCCCTTAGTCGTCGTCTCCGCACGAGGTAAGACTACCGATCGCCTCCTTGAGCTGGCCCACCTCACCGAAGCCGGGAAGCCCTGGCGGGAGAGCTTTCACCGGCTCCTCGCTGACCAAGGAGAGGGGACCGAAGGACTCTCAGATCGACTTACCAGGCTCCTCGAGGGGATCGAACTCCTACGAGAGTGCAGTGCCAAGACACTGGATGAGGTCCTATCCTTTGGGGAAATCTTCTCCGCCCACCACATTGCCCGTCTCTTACCTCACGCCCTACCGATCGACGCCGGCGACCTCATCGTCACCGACAACTCCTATGGTGAGGCAAATGTGGAGCTCAAGGAATCGGAGGATAAGACGCGCAGCTACTTTGCCCACCTCCCCGCCGACACCCTCCCGATCGTGACCGGCTTCATCGCCCGAAGCGATGAGGGGGTGCGAACAACCCTCGGAAGAAATGGAAGCAACTACACCGCTGCTCTGCTCGCTAACTTCCTAGATGCCTCTCAGCTCGACAACTACAGCAATATCGACGGCATCTACTCCGCTCACCCAGACATCGTCCTCTCAGCGCACAAGATCCCCGAGCTCTCCTACACCGAGGCAGCCGAACTCTCCCAGCTGGGCGCGGAGATCCTCCACTACAAGACGATCGACCCTCTTGCTGCCAAGCAGATCCCTCTCCGCATACTCGACTCCTTCAGTCCCGAGGGATGCCGACAAGAGGGGACGCTCGTCCATCTACTCCCATCCTCCCAGCAGGCGAGAGCCATCGCAGCCCTCTCCGGCAAGGCTCTGATCCACTTTGAGCGGCACGAGATGAAGGGGCTCCCCGGCTTTGATGCCAGGATATTCTCCGTCCTTAGGGACGAGGGCATCAGCACCGGGATCATCTCCCAGGGATCGACGGAGCGCGGTGTCGGCTTCGTCGTGGCGGAGAGCGAAGCGGACCACGCCGTGGCGGCACTGAGGAGAGAGTTTGAGCGAGACGTCCATCGCCCCACGATCGAGGCGACAAAGGGGCTCTCCGTCATTGCCCTCATCGGGGTCAGCCTCTCCGGCTTTGACCGTCCCTACTCCGCCCTTATCCGAAACGGCATCACCCCCCTACTGGTCAATAATGCCGTCACCGGCGATACTCTCTTCCTCCTCGTCCGTGACGAAGAGGTACCGAAGGCGCTCAATGTGATCCACGGGGAGATGTTTGCCCACGCCAAGCGGATCCATATCGCCTGCGTCGGTCATGGCACAGTCGGGGGCGCCTTCCTAGACCGGGTGACCGGAGAGCGGGCACGGATCCTCTCCGACAAAGCCGTTGACCTCCGCCTTTTCGCCATCGCCAGTAGCCGGCAACTCCTCCTCGACAAGGAGGGCATCGGCACCGACTGGAGGGAGCGAAAGGCTGCCGCCCCCGCCTCCGACGACCCGATCCGCGAGATCATCCGTTATGCGGACGAGAATTACTTAGAGAATGTAGTCGTCATCGACAACACCGCCTCGCCTGCCATCGCCGCCCGCTACTGCGAGCTCGCCGAGCAGGGCTACGACCTCGTCTCCTCCAATAAGATCTCCAATACCGGTCCCTACTCCGACTACCTCCGGCTGCGTGAGATCCTGCGGGATCACCGGCGGACTTATAGGTATGAGACCAATGTGGGAGCCGGACTGCCCCTGATCGACAACCTCAGACTCCTCCACCTCTCCGGCGACCGCATCACCCGCATCAGGGGGCTCTTCAGCGGTACTCTCGGCTACATACTCTCCTCACTCAGCGACAGCACCTCCTACGCTGAGGCGATACGATCCGCTGCCCGGCTCGGCTACTCCGAGCCGGATCCACGACAGGACCTCAATGGTCTCGATGTGGCACGAAAGCTTCTTATCCTCGCACGTGAGGTGGGCATCGCGGCAGAGATGTCAGACATAGAAGTGGAAAATTTGGTTCCATCGTCTCTCAGAGACTGCTCATCAGATGACTTTATGAAGCGGCTGGACGAGGCTCAGTCCTACTTCGAGAGTCTCTCGAGCACCTCTCAAGGGGAAGTGCTGAGATATGTCGGAGAGCTGACTATCGGGGACGGCACCAATGCTACCCACCTCTCCTGCGGCCTCAGAAGCCTTCCTGCCGATAGCGCCCTCGGCTCGGTCAGTGGTGCAGACTCCTGCTTCGAGATCTACACCGAGAGCTATGGTGACTTACCCTTTGTCATCCGTGGGGCGGGAGCGGGTGCCGAGGTGACTGCGCTCGGTGTCTTTGGCGACCTCCTCAGGATCGCCGACCGTGGCGAACTCTCGTGACACACCCCAACATACGGTAAGGGAAAAGGAGCTACGCTTGCAGGGGGACCTCTTTTAGACTAATTTTGTCAAGAATTAGAGATAAGAGGATATGAATAATCAAGATATAGAGTCGCTCTACAAGGTCTTCTTAGAGCACCCCTCTATCTGCACCGACTCCAGGCGGGTAGAGCAGGGGGATTTCTTTGTCGCCCTTCCCGGTGAGCGTGTGGACGGAAATACCTTTGCAGAGGCGGCACTGGAGCGCGGCGCGGCGGTGGCGCTGGTCTCAGATCCCTCTCTCGCCAAGCGGGACGAGCGCTGCATCTACACCAAGGACACACTCCTCGCTCTGCAGCAGCTTGCCAAGAGACACCGGGAGAGCTTTAAGATCCCCCTCATCGCCATCACCGGGAGCAACGGTAAGACAACGACTAAGGAGCTCTGCGCTGTCGTCCTCTCTCAGAGGTACAAGGTCCTCTATACGGAGGGCAACTTCAATAACCACCTCGGTATGCCGCTCACGCTCCTACGCCTCAATGACGAGCACGAGATAGCGGTGGTGGAGATCGGGATCAATCATCCCGGCGAGATGGCTCCACTCGCCGACATTGCACGCCCGACCCACGCTCTGATCACCGGGATCGGGAAGGCGCACCTCGAGGGCTTTGGCTCACTGGAGGGGACGCTGAGAGAGAAGAGCATCCTCGCTGAGAGAGCCTACGAGAGCGGGGGAGTCGTATTCCTCAATCTCGATGACCCACTCCTGCGCGAGCGGTGGTCCGACGAGGCTCAGGTGACCTATGGTCTCGCAGACGACCCATACGACAGGGAGCCGGACTTCAAGGCAACGATCCTAAGGGAGCAGCCCTACCTCTCACTCCGTATCAGCTGCAGCCTTGGCGCGCAGGATATCGCTACCCATCTCGTGGGGCGATACAATTACCACAACGTCCTCGCAGCCTTTGCAGTCGGGGTGACCTTTGGGCTCACCATGCCGACGATTGCCAATGCGATCGAGTCCTACACGCCGACCAATGACCGCTCTCAGGTGGTCCGGCTACCGCGCCATATCTCGCTGATCATGGATGCCTACAATGCCAACCCCTCCTCGATGCGGGCAGCTATTGAAAATCTCTTTACCGCACCGGAGCCGGCAAAGTTTGCCATCCTCGGTGATATGCTGGAGCTGGGCGATGCTTCTGACGAGGAGCACCTGGAGATTATGAGACTGATGGAGGGGGAGCCGGAGATCACGACGCTCTATGTGGGCGAAACCTTCTGCCGGCTCGCCTCACCGGAGACGATGGCCTTCCGAGACATCGAGGGACTTCGGTCGTTTCTGGAGGTGATCGAAGTGCCGGATGAGAGTGTATGGTTGCTCAAGGGATCCCATAGGATCGGGCTTGACAGGCTCAAGGATACTCTGGCGACGAAGGCTGACGAGGGGGTATCCGGCTCCGACTCCTATACCCTCCCGACGTCGAAATTCAGATACTGATCTATGAGCCTTGACCTCTACGCACTGCTGCTGACCCTGGGAGCCGGTATGGCGACACCCCTCGGTGGCGCCTTGGCACTCATCGGTAGAAGAGGCTCCCACGAGGATCGGCTCCTCGCCTTAGGGATGGGGCTGGCAGGGGGTGTCCTCCTATTCTTGGCTCTACAAGGCCTACTCCCGGAGGCGTGCGAGGATTTGGTCTCACTCTGTGGAGAGCGAGGCTATCTCTTGGCTCTTGGGGGCTTCGCCGGTGGGATGGCAGTGATGGTTCTACTCGACAGACTATTGCCAGGGAGTGCGCACCATACCCACCACGGAGATGGGATGAAGCTGAAGGAGAATACTGAGGAGAAGCGCTCCCTCCTCATCTCCGCGCTGGCGGCAGCTGTCGCGATCTCGATACATAATATCCCCGAGGGGATGATGCTCTACCTGACAGCGACTGAGGCACCCATGGAGGGGATCCCCGTCATGCTGGCTGTCAGTATGCACAATATCCCGATCGGACTCTCTATCGCCATACCCATATACTATGCCGGGTATGGCCGTATGAGGGCACTACTGGTCTGCCTTCTCTCTGGAGCGATGGAGCTAATCGGGGCTTTCCTCGGAGCTTTCCTCTCTGCCCCAATGGAGTCGCCCCTCTTCCTCGGGCTGATGCTCGCCCTTATTGCCGGTATTATGGTCTACGTCTCATTCGATGAGCTGATCCCCGCCTCATACAGCTACGACAGACGCCATGCCTCGCTCCTTGGGATCCTCTTGGGGCTGCTCATTATGGGACTGACGATGACACTGATACACCACTGATCATTTATGGAAGGCAATTTTACCATAGCCCTGATGATGACCCTGCTGGCAGGGCTCTCCACCGGCATCGGTGCAGTGATCGCAGTTCTCTCCAAGCGAACCAATAAGGCGCTCCTCTGCATTGGACTGGGACTCTCCGCCGGGGTGATGATCTATATCTCCTTTGTGGAGCTGCTGTCTCAGGCGCGGGTCTCTCTCGTGGAGACGTGGGGGTCCATTGGGGAGCTATATGCGGTGCTGGCATTTTTCGGTGGCATAGTGGCAACACTGTTGATTGACTTGGCAATCCCTGAGACGGAAAATCCTCACGAGATCCACGGGGTGGAGGAGATGCGGGCCGGCGAGGATCACTCTCTGGAGGGGCTGAGGAGGATCGGACTGATGAGCGGTCTCATCATCACGCTGCATAACTTCCCTGAGGGAATGGTCACCTTTCTCTCCGCCCTATCCTCCCCCGCCACCGCTCTGCCGATCATGCTGGCAATTATGATCCACAATATCCCGGAGGGCATCTCTGTCTCGGTCCTGATCTACTACGCCACCGGGAGCCGCTCACGAGCGCTGCTCCTCGGTGTCCTCTCCGGACTGGCTGAGCCGGTCGGTGCACTAGTGGGATACCTCTTCCTACAGCCCTACCTGACACCCGCCCTACTCCATACCACTAATGCGGTCATCGCCGGAGTGATGATCTACATCTCTCTCGACGAGCTGCTCCCTGCGGCAGAGCGGTATGGGAAGCACCACCAAGCTATACTCGGCGTGATCTCAGGTATGGCGGTGATGGCGGGGACACTCCTGATATTGTAAAAAAGACTATACTTTCTCCTTTTTCCTAAATCTCCCTTATAATCAGCCTTTGAGCGAATCAAGAGGTTTTTTTTGCGTACATTTGTGCCGTAGATAAGGGGCGTACCACACGTCCTCGACTTAATGACTATGAACTATTTGCTTGTGCATCCTCTTAGGCTTCATATCTCCTATCGGGTCCTCCTATCACTCCTCACCCTGGTGCTGACCTCAGCTCTTGGAGAGGCTCAGGAGCCTCTCCAAGAGGAGCTGAAGCAGATCTCAATGGAGGGGAAAAAGGTGCGGGGATTCTTGGTACCGGTCCGGACGGAGTACGGCGAGACTCTTCCGACCGTGGATCTAGGTCCGGTCTCTATCTATCGAGAGATGAAGTATGCAACGCCCGAGGAGCGCAGGGCTTATAATCGTCTCGTGAGAGACGTCAAGATCACCCTCCCCTACGCCAAGATGGTGAGCGAGACAATGATGGAGACGTATGAGTACCTCCAGACGCTACCAAATGATAAGGCTCGTGAGGCACACCTCAAGCGGATGCAGAAGGAGCTCTACGAGCAATATAAGCCGGAGATGAAAAAGCTCACTCTCCGCCAGGGTAAGCTCCTACTTAAGCTCATCACGAGGGAGACAAATAGCACGTCTTACGAGCTGATCGACTCTTTCCTCGGTGGCTTTGCAGCAGGATTTTGGAATATGTTTGCCAAGTTCTTTGGCGCTTCTCTAAAGGCTGACTACGACCCTTATGGACGGGACGCTATGATCGAGCGCGTTTGTACAGAGGTAGAGTACGGCTTGGTCTAGAGTCACTCCTCGGGAAGGGGAAGTCGGTAGTCACACCCCTCCGCATACCTTGAGCAACCAAGGGCTGTCCGCCCACGAAGCAGATGTCCCTTACGACACTTTGGGCAGAGGTCTCCCTCGCTGAGAGGAGTATCTGCCGGCTTGCCTGACTGAGAGGAGGAGCGGCGTTGCCGTTTCTTCTTTTCCTTTTCCTCTCCTTTCTCCGACACAGCGGTTTTCTCCTCCTCGATCAGAGCACTCATGGTGCGAGGATCCCGGATCACCTCAGTGACCATACGGGTAACCTTCTGAGTAAGGTCGGAGATGAACTGCCGAGCATCATACTCGCCACTCTCTATCTGACGTAGCTTCCTTTCCCACTGACCGGTCAGCTCCACACTCTTGAGCATATCGTCCCGGATGATATGGATCAGCTCCCGCCCAACCGGAGTCGGGAGCAAGGTCTTACGCTGCTTGCGGATATATCCGCGACTGAGGAGCGTCTCAATGATGGCAGCACGCGTGGATGGGCGGCCGATGCCATTCTGCTTCAGCGCCTCCTTCATCTCCTCACTCTCCACCAGTTTACCGGCAGTCTCCATAGCCCTGAGGAGGGTTGCCTCAGTGTAGGCTCTGGGAGGGCGAGTCTGCTTCTCCTGCAGCTCCGGTCGGTGTGGTCCCTGCTCTCCCTCGACAAAAGAGGGCATCACAGCAGTCGTCGGCTCTTCGTCCTGAGACTCCTTATCCTCCTTATCCTCATCGGGCTTCACCACCGCCTGCCACCCAGGGTCGGTAATCACTCGCCCGCCGGCACGGAAGCGTACGCCCTCGACTGCTCCCTGGACCGTCGTCTGCTCATACTGCATGTCGGGGTAAAAGGCAGCGATGAATCGTCTCGAGATGAGGTCGTAGATCTGTCGTTCCTCGTTGCCGGTAAATACCCCACCCTCACCGGTCGGTATGATCGCATGGTGGTCGGTCACTTTACTATTGTCGACGACACTCTTTAGCTTACGGAGCTTCTTGTGTCCCAGCGGGGCAATAAGGTCCCTTAGTACATGGTTGCGCTGGTAAAGGTTATTAAGGATCTCAGGACACTTGGCGTAGACATCCTCAGTGATATACGTAGTATCTACACGTGGGTAGGTGACCAGCTTTCGCTCATAGAGCGCCTGTATCGTACTGAGAGTCTCATCGGCTGAGAGCCCCAGCTTCTTATTCGCCTCGATTTGGAGAGAGGTAAGGTCAAAGAGATGCGGAGGAGCCTCTTTCCCCTTCTTCTTCGTCACCTTTGTGACAGAGAAGGGCTTACCCGTGATCTTATCCAATATCTTCTGCGCCTTGTCGACCGTGCCATATCGCCCAGCGGTGGTAGCAAAGGCGGTCTCCCTGTAGATCGTCTTGATCTCCCAATAGGGCTCGGGGACAAAGTGCTCTATCTCCTCCGCCCTCTCGACGATAAGGGCCAAAGTAGGAGTCTGCACACGTCCCACAGAGAGCAGGCGGCGAGAGTCCCCCGACCGATACTTAAGGGTATAGAGGCGAGTCGCATTGATCCCAAGCAGCCAGTCTCCGATCGCTCGCGTCATGCCGGCATAGTAGAGTCGCTCATACTCGGCAGAGTCGTGCAGATGATCGAAGCCCTCTCGGATAGCCTCCTCAGTCATAGAGGAGAGCCAGAGACGCCGGATCGGGACCCTGCAGTCTGCCAGCCGGAGTACCCAGCGCTGGATTAGCTCCCCCTCCTGACCGGCATCACCACAGTTGATCACCTCATCGGCCTCCGACACTAATCTGCGTATGACGTCAAACTGGTGCTTGATGCCGCTGTCCTCCTTGAGCTTGATCCCGAAGCGTTCCGGCACGATCGGCAGATGGACGAGACTCCACCGCTGCCACCGTGTGGCATACTCCGCCGGCTCCTTCAGCTCACAGAGGTGACCAAAGGTCCAAGTGACCCGATACCCATTGCCCTCCATATAGCCGTCGTGTGCCTCGCCGACACCCAGGACAGCAGCAATGGAGCGAGCAACGGAGGGTTTCTCAGCAATACAGACTTTCATCCGTCATACAAAAAGGGGTGGGAGAGACAGCTCCATACCGCTCTCCCATCCCTTGACTTCTTTTGTTAACTCAATAGAATTGCTCAGATATCGAGCTGCTTACGGACCGACTCTACACGCTCATCGCAGGAGCGACGTACCTCAGCCAGTTGGACGGGGTCCTTCGGGGAGGCATGCACCTCGATGTAAAACTTGATCTTCGGCTCCGTACCCGAGGGACGGATAGAGAGCTTGGTGCCACTGGCAGTAAAGAACTGAAGGACGTTAGAGGTGGTGGGGAAGTCGAGGGTATAGGTCTCACCGCTCACCTGATCTCTGCCCTCAAGTGTGGAGTAGTCCAGCACCTCAGTCACCTGCTCGCCTGCAAGCTCCTTGAGGGGATGGTGACGGAAGTTTTTCATCATATCCTCGATCTCCTGAGCACCGGTCACGCCGGGACGAACCACGCTGATGGTCTTCTCGACGGAGTAGCCATACTCGAGGTAGATCTTATCGAGAAGCTGATAGAGAGTCATACCCTGCTCCAGAGCCCAGGCAAAGATCTCACCCATGATGATACAAGCTGAGACAGAGTCCTTGTCGCGGACAAAGTCCTCCCAGAGGTAGCCGATACTCTCCTCACCGCCACCGAGGTAGCGACGGGTGCCTTCGTTTTGGCGCATCACGCTGGCAATCCACTTGAAGCCTGTGTAGCAGTCGTAGAGCTCGACGTGACCGGCGTCAGCCACATTACGGATCAGGTCGGTGGTCACGATGGTCTTGACGAGATAGTCACTCTCCGAAAGGTCGCCAATCTCCTGATGCCGCTTGATCGCATAGTAAGCATAGAGGAGGCAGGTCTGGTTACCGGTGAGTAGGACATACTTCCCCTCATTATCCTTACACCCCACAGCGAGACGATCCGCATCGGGATCCGAGGCGAGGACGAGATCAGCATCTACCTTATGTGCTAGGTCAAGTGCCATCTTCATCGCTTCAGGGTTTTCCGGATTGGGAGAGTCCACCGTAGGGAAGTCCCCATCGACAACCATCTGTTCCTTGACCGGATGGATGTTGTCAAATCCTGCAGCCTCCATCGCACGGACATTGACCTGACTACCGGTGCCGTGAAGCGGCGTGTAGACGATACAGAGATCGTGGTGAGCCTTGATCGCCTCGGGAGTCAGACGGGTCGTCAGCAGATCATTGATATACTGCTCATCGAAGCTCTCATCGATGAGTGTGATCAGATCCTCCCGTCCCTCAAACTTGATGTCACGTACGGAGCGGATCTTATTGACCTCACCGATGATATTCTTGTCGTGAGGAGCAATGATCTGAGCGCCATCCTCCCAGTAGACCTTAAATCCATTGTACTCACGCGGATTGTGTGAGGCGGTCACCATCCCTCCGCTCTGACAGCCGAAGTGACGGATCGCATAGGAGATCATCGGCGTGGGTCGAAGACTCTTGAAGAGGTAGACCCGGATGCCATTGGCGGTAAAGACATCAGCTACGATACGCGCAAAGGCCGTACTATTGTGACGTCCGTCATAGCCTACGACCACCTTAAGGTCAGCGTCCTCGCCAAACTCCTTGATCATGTAATTGGAGAGACCTTGAGTGGCAGCACCGATATTGTATTTATTCATACGATTGGTCCCGACACCCATGATGCCCCGCATGCCACCGGTGCCAAACTCCAGATCCCTGTAGAAGGCATCAACCAACTCCGATGGATCCTCAGCATCTAAGAGTTGCTGCACCTGACGGCGTGTCTCCTCGTCATAGTCCTCAGAGAGCCACTTGCGGGCTCTCTCACGTGCAGAGGCGATTAAGCTTTCTGATACTGCCATAGCTTGATTATATATCTGGTTACCAATTAATTTATTCTCACGTCAAAGCCCGCACCCATCCACAAGGTGTGACCTTACAGTCACAAATGTACCTTTTTTTCTCTCACCACCTTTCACATCACCACGAAATCATCACCCGGAGCGACCAGGATCTCCCCTCTGTCTAATACCGATATTAGAGAATTCTTTTACCGATATTAGGAAATTCTTTTACCGATATTAGAGCGCACTAATATCGGTAAAAGAATTACTCCTGAAAGTATGCGATTCCTGGAAAAAGTACACAGTTGATTGAATATTACTAGGACTGTATACCGGTCATTGGATTAAGACCTGAGAGTGTACACACCCGGAATGGGTTAGGTGTCAACTCGTATACAAATATACCCATTTATTACTAATGAGTACACACTTATTTTGCAAGTCCTTCACGGCCGTAGGAC
>CAMXXM010000021.1 GCA_947253195.1 uncultured Porphyromonas sp. | reverse complement strand
ACCGCCGAGAGGAGGAGCTGGTCGACGATACGCCCGATCATCTGATCCACCTCCTCCTCGAAGTGGTCGAGGGAAGTCTCCCAGTCGCCCGATGTGAAGGCATCCGAGAGCGCCTTGCTGAGGAGCGAGCCGATGTCACCTGCGAGCTGACGGAAGGTCTCCCTCATCTCCTCCTGAGCGCTGAGAGCCTCCTTGCGGATCTCCTCCCAATTGTCCACCAAGCGCTTCGTGGCGTCATCGAGGCGGTCGTAGTCCTCGAGGATGCGGGGGTTGAGCTCAAAGGTCCGGGATCCCTCCTTGAGGATCTGCCCATACTGCCGGGTGAGGGACTTAAATACCGGGACGGTCTGGCGGGCGGCCGCTCCCGCTATCCCGCCGAAGAGCCCGCCGAGGGCTGCGCCGATAGCGGTGCCGAGTCCCGGGATGATGGAGCCTATGGCGGCACCGGCGGCAGCACCCCCGGCGGCTCCCTTGGCGATATTGGCACCGGAGACCACCTGCGTTGTCCCCACCTGCAGCCTGCCGGCGCGGAGCCGCTCCATGCTGCGCCCCAGCTCCAGCATCGCCTGACGGTACCTACGGGCGCCCTCGATCGCCCCTCGATAGGGGTTCGAGAGACCGAAGATGCTCCGATCCTTCTCGTCGAAAGCCCGGATCCTCGCCATCGCCGCCCGGTGGTAGGACTGCTCCAGCTGTCGGGCATAGCGCGCCTCCTCGTCAGCGTTGGCACGCGCCTGAGAGGTGACCATGCCGATCACCCGGGAGAGCCCCGAGGCGGCCGAGGAGATGGCGTCCATGGTGGTGGCGCCCTCCTTGAGAGCCGAGAGGATGTCGCCCACCGAAGCGGCGGCCGCTCCGAAGACCTCCCCCATCTCGCCCCCTATGGAGGAGAGCGAGGAGAAGACCCCCTGAAGAGCCTTGCCGACCTCCCGGAGCCTACGAGCGGGGATCTCCTCGAGGGCGTGCTTGAGTCCCTCGATCTCCTCCCGGGCTCGCTCGATGTCGGTGGCGGCATCGCCCCCGGCAGCCTCTATCTCCCGGAGCTTACGGAGTCGCTTCTCCGAGAGCTCGAGCTGCCTCCGCAGTTGCTCCTCCTCCCGGTCTGCCTCGAGGTCATACCGCTTCGTCGTCATCGACATACGACGGACCTCGATCTCCTCCCTCCGATCCAGCAGCCTCAGCTCATGCTCTCTCGTCCTCAGCTCCCTCTCCCGCTGTCTCGCCGCCTCCACCTCTCCGACAGTCCTCGCGAGCTGCACCTCATCGGCGGCACTCTCCTGAGCCCGCTTGATGAGCCCGTCGTAGTAAGCGTCCACCTCGCTGAGGCGCTGCTCGAGGTCGGAGCGGAAGCGTGCGGATGCTCCCTCCTCCACCTCCCGGATCACGCTGTCAGACGCCCTCGAGATCTCCTCCCTCCGACGCCTGTAGTCCGCCTCCTCTGCCTCGGAGACTGCCCTGAGACGAGCCTTCTGCGGGGTGGCGTTGATGTGGTGCTCCCGCTCCAGCATCTCTATCTCCCGGAGCTGGTCGGTGATCTTAGCCTTACGCTCCCGGTGCTCCTCGTCGAGCCGACGAAGCTTCTGCGCCCGTCCCTCCTCCATGGCGGCTATCTGCATGGCTGTGACGGATCGCTCTGCGTCTGCGCCCAGCTTGGCGATCCGCTTGAGAGCCGCCAGTCGGGCGCGCTCGTCGGGGGGATCCTTCTTAGGCTTATCCTCCTACGACGTGCTGATGCCGGCATCCTTGATGAGCTGATCCGCCTTGGCGGTGTAGCCGAGGTACTGCCGGACCCTGTCCTCCGCCTTCTTCATCGCCTCGTCCGCCTCCCTCCTCATCTTCTCCGCATTGAGGCGGGCGTAGTCCCGGGCGCTCGTAGGACCTCCCACGGTGCCATACCCCGCATCGAAGCCGGCTAAGAACCCTCCTACTTTATCCCAAATGTTTGGGTTCGCCTCCCTTGCATCTGCCTCGTCCATCTGGCGGAGCGCCTCCTTGTACTGCTCCACGGCGAGGTCAAAGGAGGCGACCGCCTTCGCCCGATCGAGGAGCGACTGTCGGAAGGCATCCGCGTTGGCGACGAAGATGTTGTCCGCCTCGGTGGCGGTCCCGATGGAGACCCCGAGGGCATCGAAGTCCTTCTTGTGCTCCTTGACGAAGCGGGACCTCTTCTCCTCGTCCCCCTCGAGGGAGGCATATTCCCTCCGGAGAGCCTCGTAGCGGGCTATGCTCTCCCCTGCTCCGTCTGCCACCGCCCGAGACCACGCCTTGGATACCTCGGCCGCCTCGCGCTGCCTCGAGACATAGCGGTCTATCGCCGTGGCGACGGCAGTGATCGCCACCGAGAGACCGAGCGTCAGGGTGGCGGTGAGCGCCTTGGCGGCACCATTGGAGATGTGAAGGGTGGCGGCGAGGAACTGCTGCGCCCTGCCGAAGGCCCGGGTCACGGAGGCGAGTGTCTGCACCCTGAAGGCGGAGGTCGCCGACAGGGACTGCTGGAGCTGCTGCATGCCGATGGTGATCGCCATGAGTGACTGCACCTTGGTCTGGATGCGGGCGTAGCGCTCACTCTCGCCGGAGATTGCCCCGTAGGCTCCTGCGGTCGCCGTCACCGCTCCCATCAGTCCCTGCAGGGCGCCTATCATACCGGTGAGCGACTGCGCCCCCTGAGTCATCAGGCGCTGCTCCCGAGTGACCGTCTGATAGGCGTCATTGAGCGTGGCGAGCTCTCGTCGCGCCTCTCGGTAGGCCTCGGTCTCCTGCTCCCCGGCGTTGACCATCTGAGCCATGGCGTCCTTGACCTGGAAGATCTTGGAGCGGAGGGACTCCTTGGTCTGTGTGGTCATCCTCAGCTCGCTCTGTAGGTGCTTGAGCCCCTCCGTCTCGTCGATGAGCTCCGCCTTGAGGGACTTGAGGTGCTTGCCGAGTGTCGCCTGTGCCTGCGGGCTCGACTTCACCTCCAGCTCGATAGACTTGATCTCCTTCTGCAGCTTGGCGAGGTACTGCCGCTGCAGCTCGACCGAGCGGCGCAGCTCCTCCGTGGCGCCCTTGGAGGCGTCCCCGATGGACGACACCCCCGAGGAGATGCGGGCAGACTCCTCGGCGGCGTTGCCCCTGATATTGATGTCCAGCTCTACCGGCTCCATGGCTTAGAAGTGATTTTCGCGCTTGGGGTTGCTGCCGTAGAGGTACTCTCCCGGACCGTCGGGGAGACCGTCGCCGTCCTCGTCGAGGATCGGGAGCGTGGGGGAGACATCTCCCCGCTGCACCGCCCGGAGCCAGTCGATGGCGCGCTCGTAGCGGATGCGGCGGAAGTCGAGGTCCGCCCCGGCATTGCAGAGGGTGATGAAGTGCCAGACGGCGATGTCCTTCACGTAGATAAGCAGGAGCGGGTGGCGGGCGGCTCCCACCGCCCCGAAGATCGCCTCCCGGTCATATCGGGAGAGGTAGCCTCGTGCCTCCTCCTCCGCCCCGTCGATGGCGGAGAGGAGGATCGTCTCATCATCGCCCTGGATCAGGCGGACACTCGCCTCATAGAGGTGGGTCTTGAGTTCTTCCGGAGTGATAAACATAGGTGGTGCTAAAATCGCTTGCTGTTATGGCGGTGGCCGCCGAATATGATACTGTCGGGCTGCAGCTCACTGAGCTTACGGCTGATCTGCCAGACGGCTCCCTCGATGCAGTCCGGTCCGTCGGCCGGGGCGGGGAGCTTGGGGGCGAAGAGGCGGAACTGATCCTCCAGGCGCTGCATCTGAGGGTTGCCCCTCTCGGCACTATTGAAGACCAGCCGTCCCTGCCTCGCGAGGGGCTCGAGGGCGCCCTCGATGCGGGTGTACTTGTCCATCTTGGCGCGGGCATCCGGGGCGATGGGGATCATCCCCCGCTGTGTGCCCTCGGCGACAAAGAGCGGGAGGAGGACCTGCTCATAGATCGGGTCCTGGAGGGAGTTATTCTCCACGAGGTAGTAGACCGGGCATTGGTCGTGGACATAGTCTCGGATGTCGTGGTACCAGGAGACGAAGCGGGCGTTGGTCTCATGGTCGAGGTAGCCGGTGTAGATGTAGTACTTCCCCTCGTGATAGCCGACGAGGAAGACCGCCTTATAGCTCGACTGTCGGCTCCTCGAGTTGGAGGGCGACGGGTCACCGTAGCAGACGACAAAGGGGAGCTCTCGGAGGGGTGGGCACTCGTCCCAGGTGAGGTCCCGGAAGACCTCGCCCTCGGAGACGGGGTTATTGAAGTACTCCTGCTGGGCGGCGGCGGTGGAGATCATCCCGAGGACGCGGTCGATGTCCGCCTCGCTATTCTTCTCCGGCCAGGTGGAGCGCCCCTCCTCGTCGCGGATATTGACGATGTCCCACTTATCTGCCTTCTCCCCGGCTCGGGTGATGCAGCAGTCCTTGGCGATCACGTTGCCACAGAAGAGGATGCGGTACTTCCCCGAGACCGATAGCGTGGGGAAGAGAGCCTTCTCAAACCACTCCCACTTCGTCCGTATCCGGTCGGGGTTGCGCACCTCCTCATCGGTGTCGATGTCGTCGATGAGGATGAAGTCGGGGCGCGCCTCCTTATTCTTCACCCCACGGGGCGACTGTCCGGCACCGATGGCGCGGAAGGAGCAGCCCCGGGAGATGGTAAACTTGTCCTCCTCCCAGTGCCCCTGCGTCGGCTGGACGCCATAGTCGTGCGTGATGCGGGGCGACCGCTCCAGCACCAGCTTGAAGGGGCGGAGCAGGTCGGTCGCCTTCTCCTGGCTGTTGGAGACGAGGAGGACATTCCGCACCCGGCCGGTGAGGGCGAGGTAGATCACCTCCATCATGGCGCGAGTACTCTTGGCGAGCTCACGGGACCAGGAGCGCACCTCATACCAGCGGTCGTGCTCGAGGAGACGGCGGGTCGCCGCCCTGTGGAAGTCTGTCGCCGGGGCGGTGGAGAAGGTGGGAAAGTAGTAGCGAAACCACTCCTCCACATCCGCCTCCAGAGCCTGTACGCGCCGCTGCTGCACCTCCACCGGCTCAGAGCTGTCCACCCCGCTCTCCTCCACGAGGGCGAGGAGATAAGCCTGCCAGTCCTTGAGGCTCTCCTTCTCATCGATCGTCAGCCGTCTCATCGCAGCTTACTCTTCACGTAGTCATCAAATAGGGGGATGATCTCCTGCGCCTGCTCGAGGGCGTGAGGGCGGAGCCAGTCAAAGAAGCCCTTGAAGGCACTGATGATCTCCGGCAGTCCCACCTCTGTCTCCAGCTTCTGGATGGCCGTGGAGAGCTTATTGATGGTGTCCGCCTCCGCTGCTGAGGGATAGCGGTTGCCGTCCCTCCGGGCGATGGCGTCAGCCATCTCGGAGAGCTGGTTGTAGAGGTTCTTGATCTGCTCCTCCTTGGTGATGGTGATGGAGACGCGGAGCTTGTCCCACGACTCCCGCTTCACCCAGCGATTGACCGTCTGGGGGGTCACCCCGACGCGCTCGGCGATCTCCTTCTGTAGGAGATGCTCCTTGGTGTAGAGGAGCTTGGCGAGCTCCTTCCGCTGTTCGCTCTTCATGGCTAAAAGTCCATTGTCGGTAAGTCACTATCCTCATCGTCCCCTCTGCGCTCGGCGCGGGGCTGGTCGGCTGTCTCCAGCACAAGGACGGCCCAGGGCTCGTCCCAGAGTATCTCCCGGAGGGACATGCCCCGCTCGGTGCGGAGCCTCCCCACGAGACCGAAGGGGCTATGGAGACCGTCGGTCCTTACCTCCCCTCCTCGCTGTCGTGGCCCATCCTCGGCCGTGTCAGCGTCGACATCGTCACGATCGAGGCGGTAATACGTGTAAAATCCTCCACCCTCGAGAGCCTGAGGATGATGCCCCAGAGCTCCACCAGGCTGTCCACCGTCACGTAGTGGAGGAGCCACCGCGTGAGGGGACGGCGAAGGTGGCGGATGAGCCTCCGGTCGTTGAGCACCGCGAGGGCGGTGATCTCCGCCAGCACGTCAGGTGGCGGGTCGAGGAGACGCTCCTCCAGTCGGTGCCGGACGCTGAGGCGCTCTATCTCGAGGAGGGTGCCGAGCCTGAGGTGGCGGATGCAGAGACGCACCCCGCGAGGGAGGAGCCACCTAAGGGGAGGAGGGACGGGCAGCCTCCACTGCACGCCCCTCCCCAGCAGCATGTCACATGCTTCCTCTCGCATGATGTCACCCCTTGAGGTAGACGATGTCGGCGGGCCACTTGTCGCCGGCGACGGTGGCGGTAAACTTGAAGGGGTACTTCGCCACCCCTCCCTTGCCGATGCCGATCTCCTGCTGCACGAAGCCCTCAGCTCTCGGGAGGACAAAGGAGGCACCGCTCCTGCCCTCGATCTTGAGGGCGACGGAGAGCTTCCTCAGCTTGCCGTAGAGGGCGACGCCGGTGCCGGCGGTCAGCTTGGCGCCCTCGAAGAAGCGCAGCAGATCCTCCTCCGTCAGCTCCACGAAGGAGCCGGTGACGGTGGTCGGCTTGGGGTCGTAGTCCACGTCGATGGGCGTGTCTATCTCGTGGACATAGAGCTCGTCCGCCTCCGGCTCGTCGCTCTTGATCGTGATGACGTCATCACGGAGGGTGAAGGGGCACTCCTTCCACGACGCGGTGGAGATGCCTGCCTCATCGGTGATCGGCTCCGCCATATAGAGGCGGGCCACCTTGTACTTGGCACTGGTGATTTTGGTTGCCATATCTATTCAATTAGTAATTAGCAATTAGGAATTAGGAGTTAACCTCTCGCCCTGCGGGCCATCTCTACGAAGAGACGAGTGAGCGAGTAGAGATACGAGAGGAGGGTGACGAGACCGAGGAGCATCAGTCCCCGCTCGTACCACCGGAGGGCGCGGGGCACCTCCCGAGGTACCTCCACCGGCACCTCCCTTGTGATGGTGCGGACGGGGCGGAGGATCTCCCTCGAGGGTGTCACGCCGCTGATGTGGAGGAGTCCCTCTGGGTCCCACCTCCAGCTGAGGAGGGGGCGCCCTCCGACACTCTCCACCGAGGTGACTCGGGGGCCACTCGGGAGGCACTCGATAGCCAGTCGGAGGGCGCTCGAGTCGCCCCCGATGGTGAGGGGCTGCATCACCGTGGTGTCGGTGATGTGGATGGGGACCTCCCGCACCACCGTGCGGGAGGGGCTGCAGCTCACGACGAGGAGGAGCATGCATAGAGTGGTGGCGAGTAGTGCGATCCTCAGCCTCATAGCTCTACCTTGGGAGACTTGCGGGCATCCATGAAAGCATCCAGCTGATTCTTGAGGCGGTCGACCTGCTTCTGGAGGCGCGTGACCTGAGCCTGGAGACGGGTATTCTCCGCCTTAAGATTGGCATTCTCGCTCTTGATTTTAGAGTATTCCTCGGCCATCTTGACGCTACGATCGACGAAGTCCTGCTGGGACTGGATCAGCACCTCAAGGGAGTGCTGCTGTACGTCGAGGTAGGAGAGGTTGCGCTTACGGCTTCCGGCAAGCCACCCGACGAGTCCGGTGAGTGGCGAAGCCAGCACACTGATAAGAGTGATCCAGTCCATGGTGATGATATATTAAGTACTAGTAGATGATTTGACAAAGGGTAGTAGGTACTACCGAGAGGTCTCATAGAGGGCATATCCCTCCCTCAGTGCCTTCTCGTCGGCGGGCTTGCCACCCTCCACGAGGGTGATCGCCCGTGCGAGATCCTGCATCACGCGACCGCAGGGGTCGAGGGGGTCGTCCGGCCCCCACCCTGTGGCGCGACAGACACTGCGGATGTAGGCGGCAGTGGCATTCTCGGAGGGCGGAGCGTAGCGCCCGATGATCGAGCGGATGGTCACGAGACCGTGGCGGATCATGTAGCCCTCAAGGACCACGAAGAGCGCCCTGTAGCCCCACTTGGGCTCCGTGAAGGTGACGAAGCCCCTGTCCGGGGGCGGCAGCACCTGCCCTCTCCAGCGGTCGCCGGTGAGCCGGATGTTGCCGGGGTTGTTATTTCGCTCCGAGCGAGTCATGGTCACTTCCCGGTGGGCGTAGCCTCTCCGGCGATGAGTGCACGGACACCGAGGCCATCATGGCGGAGGAGTGATCCACCGGCACGGACGAGGAAGCCGACCACGTCACCATAGTAGGTGGGAGTCTTCTCCTCCTCGAAGAGCTCAGTCTCACCGAGGGCACGGCTTACCATAGTCCTCTGCCAAGCGAGTCCGAGGATGCCACCGGGGAGGGTCGCACGCTGCATCACCTCAAAGCCTGCTACGTGTCCGACGATACCCTTGGAGGCATCGGCACAGGCGAGGAAGGCATTGGACTGGGCATCGGTGAGGCTCTGGATAAGGTCGGAGTAGGCCTCGGCAGAGAGCAGCAGGACACGTCCCTCGAGGGGAACCTTGTCCTGACTCAGGGCGAGCTGAAGGGCGAAGGCATCCTTCTGCGTGATCTTGGCACCCTTCGTCTTTACCTTATGCTCCTGAGAGGTGGGGGTCCAGGCGGTGAGGATGTCGTTGGCGATCTTGTCGTGCAGAGCACCTCGAGAGGCACCGATCACACTCTCACGCTTGGAGTAGGAGAGCTCCACCTGGTCCGCATGAGGGATGCGGATCGGGTCGGTGGTATACTCGTGCAGCTGATACTCAAGGTCGATGTCGGTACGGGTCGATACCTGAGCCGGGTAGACGGTGCGGTCCTTCTCCACACCGGGAGCTGCACCGGCATTAGGCACGTGGACGGTACGGTAGTTCACGAAGTCAGAGTGATCCACCGATCGGGAGAGGAAGCTGTTGTCAGCAAATAGTCCCTCCTGGATGGAGGCAAGCCAGATTTCTCTTTGTAGAGCCATGGTTGTAGTGTATATCAGTTAGTTAGTCAGTCATTGGTGCCAAACTTCGCCTTGTACTTCTCCGCATAGGCGTCGGGGTCCTCCTCTCGGAGCTGTGCCAGCTTACCGGAGCGGTCCAGCTCATCCCAGGAGAGGGAGGCAAGGGACTTGGTCTTGCGAGTCTCCCGGGTGTGGTCGGTCAGCTGCTGAGCGATCGACTTGCGCTTCGGCAGGAGCTCGGCGAAGTGGACAGCCTCCTCGGGAGCGGTGTCGTAGAGCTTGCGGAGGCTCTTGGACTGCTCCTCGGTGAGGACACCGTCCTCGAGCGCTCGGGAGGAGAGGCTCTCGAAGTGCTCCAGGCGCGCCTGAGCCTCGGCCGCCTCGCGCTCCTTCTTTTCCTCGAGGAGGGACGAGAGCCGGGTCTCCAGCTTCGTCAGCTGCTCCAGCTTGTCGGAGAGGGTCTCCAGCACCTTCTCCTCCGTGGCATCGTCGGAGAGGGAGAGGAGAGCATTGATCTTCTTGGTCATAGATGTATTACTTGAGTGAGTGGGTATAATGTCAGTGAGCTGTAGGATGGTGGAGTAGTCCACCTCCTGGACTCGCTTGCCGTCTGCATCATAGAGGGCAAGGGCATTGTGATTGGCGGGGATGTTGCAGATCGATGCCTCCCTCAGGGACCAGCGGGTCACGGTAGGCTCGGTCTGCCCCTCGAGGTAGGTCATCGGGTCGGAGGAGCACTCCTTCACCCAGGCGCCCACGGAGCAGGCGCTGATGTAGCCGGCCTCCACCTTCCGGGCGATCTCAGCCGCCTGCTTATCCCCCATATCGAAGTCCGCCTCAGCGAGGATCTGAGTCCCCTCTACGCGGACATTCACCCATCTGCCGATGGGCATCTCCCAGTCATTGTGATTGTAGAGCATCACCGGATTGGCCCGAAATGCCGTGAGGTCACCCCCGGAGGTCAGCATCCGGAAGCCGTAGGTATTGACCGTCTCGTCGTGGAGGATAAATGTCTTCATTGCGCCTGTAGTCATGAGTTGTGGGGCAAAGATGCACCCGCGGGGAGGCGTTTTGCAAAAACTGTAGGCATTTTGCCTACTTTTCCTTCATCCGAGGGGCATACGACGGCCGCCCGAGGGTCTCACGACTCCCGGGCGGCCTACATAAGTAGAGAGCAAGAACTTACTACCAACAATCGTCTCCCTCCTTATCGTAACACTATAATTTATTCACAAACAGTCATTACGCTTGTATGGCTTCTTCCGCGCCTCGAGCCACGTCTCCGCCACTCTGAGGAGCCGGTAGTAGGTGTCTAAGCTCATCGGGTAGTAGGGATTGACATGCAGGCGCCAGATGCGCTTCAGGCTCCTGTCCTGCCGCCCCGGCTCGTAGTACCTCCGCGTGATGCCGTGGATGATCAGAGCCTTGCGGAGCGTGTTCTCGTGGTGGGACATCTCGATTAGGAATTAGGAATTACTTGCCTCCAGGCAGTCCACCCAGCGGAGCACCTCCTCCCAGCCGGGGAAGCCGCCCACCTGGCGGTCGTCGACGTAGAGGTCGGCGTGCACCTTTCGGCAGTCGTTCGAGTACTGCTCGATGTTCGCTCGAGCGTTGCAGTTGACCCCGTCGATGTGGATGCCGCGAGAGAGGAGGTCGTTGATGGCGCGGGTCTGGTCGGCACCCTCCCGGCAGGTCCAGAGGATGAGCGTGTGCCCATCCTCGTGCAGGCGGCGCATCCCCTCGAGGGCGCCGGGGACGATGACCCCTACCTCCGGGTAGGGGGCGGCGTTGATGACGCCGTCGTAGTCGATTGCTATTATCATTGGTCTATTCGCTTAATGGTTAGTCCGTTTCCCCGTCTGGTGACATTGAAGCGGGCTGTCGAGGGACATGCCTTCAGCCACGTCACGATGTAGGTGAGACCCGGTGCCCCGGGATGCTGAGCGAGAGCCTTCTGGAAGATGGACAGTACATCGTTGCGGTCCATCTTAGGATATCGAATTTCTATCTGCACATCCATGAGCTCTTTCCGCCGGGGACAAACTGCTGAGCGACCATTGTCGCTGAAGTCTACGCTCATACCCCCTCTTTCTCTTCTTCTCGGTTGGCTCCCGGGATGCCGAAGGTCACCCCGGGGTCCTCCTCTGTACTTACGTCGGTGACCGAGAGGGGCACGCTCTGCCACTCCCCTGAGCGGTCGGAGCGCTCCTGGACGCGGACATACATCTTCGTCGCGCTTGGCTGATAGCTGTCCTCGATGAGCTCCACACCGGAGAGGAAGTCCTCATTACCCGACTCCTCGGCATAGCGGCGGAGCTTGATCACCTGCCCTGCCTTGAGCGACCCTCGGGCATCCTTGGCGAGGAGGCGGAGGAGCATCCCCGCCATCTGCTGGCTCTTCGAGTCTGTTGCGAGGGACTTGATGTAGCGGGTGACGAGGTCGATGCCCTCATTCACCGTGTCGCGGTAGCCGTCGGTGGTATTGACCCCGAGGATGATCCGGGCGGTGCCCTCGCTATTCGTAAAGGTGTGGCTCCACTGCCCCTCCTCCTTGGCGAGGCCGAGGACCTCCCGCTTCATCGAGATGACGCTCGCAAAGGTGTCGAGCGTCTTACTCTTGAGCGACTTGAGGATGTCGGAGGCGGCTCTGTACTGCGGCAGCACGTCGCCGATCGCCTCGTCGACCAGCTCATTGTACACCTCCATGGAGCTCTTCCGCTCCCGCGTCGCCTGCCAGCGGCGGTACTCCTCCAGCTCCTTGCCTTTGAGCTCCACCACCGCTTCCTTGATTTCTTTCTCTTCCATGATTGTACGTCTTCTTCTTGTTGTTTGGGATAATGAAAGGCAGGGACTGCCCCCGAAGCTTGCATTGCCTAACACCTCATCGTTATGAGAGAGCTCTCCCGAGGCATTTCCCTACCTTTGTCCTGCATTGTCTAATCGTTATGTCGTTATGGATCTAATCATTTGCTTTGACCAATTCTGCATTAAGAATGGCTACCTCCTTCAGCGGATCTGTGAGGAGATCGTCTCCGAGCTGTCTCAGGGACGACCTCTCAGAGATGGCACCGTGTATGTCATGCCCAAGGACAAGTGTCCCCAGTGCAGCCGCGTGAGCGACTCGACGTACGCCATATTTCTTCACTGTCCTCAGGATCAGACCGGCTTGCAGTATGCATATCAATTTGCTCCTGAGTTTTGCCACTGGCTCATTGGTGGGGATCTTTCCGGGAGG